>JAJAZE010000526.1 GCA_026785925.1 Pyrinomonadaceae bacterium | reverse complement strand
GGAATACGGATGATTAACGTAAATCAGGCGATCCTGCAAAATCCGCAGATAGTTGTCGTTATCGGTTTCCTGCTCACGCAACCCCGTCGCAATTTGAGCGCGGGCGCGTTCGATGTCTTCCGGGGCAAACGCCGGATTAAGCGCGATGTCAGTGAAAATTTCCCACGAGCGATCAAAATTTCGGCGCGTCGAAACGAGACTCAAAGCACTGTAATCGTTGCTGACCGATGAGCCGATGTCGCTGCCCGTGCGCGAAAGTTCGCGCCGCAGCGTTTCACGCGGAAACTTGACGCTGCCTTCTTCGGCAACGCTCAACATCAGATTTTCGATGCCCGCGTTCTTGTCCGTGATATTTCGCGCCCCGCCGCGAATAAAAAGCCCGGCGGCAATCGTCGGCGCGTTTGCCCGGCGTTTAACCAAAACTTTTAATCCGTTGACATCAAATTCGGTAACGAGATTGGCTTGTTCGGCAATACTCGGTTTATTTGTTTGCGCGAAACCGCCGACAACAAATGATAAAACCAATAAACTCGACAAACACAAATTCTTACTGATAGCTGATAACTGATAACTGATAACTGATAACTGATAAATTTATGTTCAGATCACTTTTTCTAATTTTCGGTCTCGGAGTAATTTTAATTTACGCCGCGTCGTCGTGGTTCGGTTGGGAATTTGCCAATTCGGGCAGCCGTTCGCGGCTTGGAGTGCCGTTTATTTACGGCGGTTTTCGTGGAGGAAAATAATGTTAACGACTATTCTTAATTTTAATTTGCCGGCGTTCATCGTCAAATTCGACGCGCTCGCCGAAGTTCTGGTCACGACGCTGATTTTCGTTTTTATCGGCATCGTTTTTTTCGCCGTTGCTTACGGAATTTTGAGTCGCATTTATCCGATTAAAAAGGAAATCGAAGAAGACCACAACACCGCGCTCGGCATCGTCATCGGCTCGATTATGATCGGCATTGCGATAATTATCGCCGCTGCTATTCAAGGCTAAATTCAAACAGGATCGGCAGGATAAACAGGATGATTTTTGTTCGTTTTTATTTTGTCTATCCTGTTTAAATTCTTACAGATGCACCGCACACCGCTTTTATTTCTCAATGTCGTCATCATCGCCACCTGCGGTTTGATTTACGAATTGCTCGCCGGAACGCTGGCGAGTTATGTTCTCGGCGATTCGATTACGCAATTTTCGTTAATTATCGGCATTTATCTGTCGGCGATGGGCGTTGGTTCGTGGCTGTCGGGTTATCTCGATAAAGATTTAGCCAAACGCTTTGTCGAAATCGAACTCGCCGTCGCCGTTCTCGGCGGATTTTCCGCGCCGCTGCTCTTTCTTAGTTTCGCCAACATTTCCTATTTCAGCATAATTCTTTACGGAACGGTTTTCGGCATCGGCACGCTCATCGGTTTGGAAATCCCGATATTGATGCGGATTCTGAAAGACGAACTCGACTTTAAACAACTGGTCGCCCGCGTTCTCGCACTCGATTACGTCGGCGCACTCGTCGCATCGCTTTTGTTTCCGCTTTTTCTCGTTCCGAAATTGGGTTTAACCAGAACGAGTTTGATTTTCGGGATTCTGAACGCCGGAGTCGGCATTTGGGGAACGTGGCTGCTGGAAAATCTGATCAAAAAACGCGATGCAAATATCCTGCGGATAAAAGGTTTCGTCATCATCGTGCTGCTCGTGATCGCGTTTATCAAAGCCGACGCGCTCACGTCTCTCGCCGAAGACAATCTTTTCACCGACAATATAATTTACGCGAAAAGCTCGTCGTATCAGCGGATCGTCGTCACCAAAGGCAAAACCGGCTACGCGCTTTTTTTGAACGGCAATCTGCAATTCAATTCGTTTGACGAGTATCGCTATCACGAAGCTCTCGTTCATCCGGCGATGCTTTCGGCGGGCG
>JAJAZE010000525.1 GCA_026785925.1 Pyrinomonadaceae bacterium | reverse complement strand
GGCGGGCAAAGGATTTTTGCCGGAAGTCTGCGCCGCGTGGGAAGACGAAATCAGAAAAGCCGAAGCCTTTGCCCGCGTCGTTTATCTGCGAATCGGCGTGGTTTTAGCCGCAGACGGCGGCGCACTCGAAAAAATGCTGACTCCTTTTAAATTCGGTGTCGGCGGCGTGGTCGGCTCCGGCAAACAATATCTGTCGTGGATCGCGCTCGACGATTTGATAAAAATCATTCATTTTGCGCTCGACAACGAAGCGTTAAAAGGCGCGGTCAACGCCGTCGCGCCGAATGCGGCGACCAATCAGGAATTTACGAAAACGCTCGGCAAGGTTCTAAATCGCCCGACGTTTCTGCCGATTCCCGAATTTGCGATCAAAGCGTTGTTCGGCGAAATGGGCGAAACTTTACTGCTCGAAGGAACACGCGCTCATCCGCAAAAACTGCTCGACGCAAAATTTGATTTCGATTATACGAATCTCGAAGCCGCGCTGAAACACGTTTTGGAAAGCTAACGACGGGAATGAAGAAAAACGTCCTGCAAATCATCGGCAGCTTTCATCAGGGCGGTTCGGAACGGCAAGCCGTTCAACTGACGCGCCTTTTGCACGAAGACAAATCTTTCAATGTATTTCTCGCCGCGCTCAACAGCGAAGGCGTTCTGCGCGATGAAGCCGAACGAATCGGTTTGGCAAGCATTCCCGAATTTCGCCTTTCAAGTTTTTACGATTTGAATTTTCTCAAACAACTGCGAAACTGCGCCCGATTTATCCGCGAAAATAAAATCGAAATCGTTCACACGCACGATTTTTACACGAATGTTTTCGGCATTTTGGCAGCGCGAATGGCAAAAGTTAATTTGAAAGTCGCATCGAAGCGGGAAACGGGCGGAATGCGAAGCAAGGCGCAAAAAATCATCGAAAAGAGAATTTTCGGATTTGCCGACGCGATTGTCGCCAATTCAAAAGCCGTCGAAAATTACCTAATCGCCGAAAAAATTTCACCTGAAAAAATCCAAGTCGTTTATAACGGATTAGACTTGGAAAGACTCGCGCCGAAAGAGATTGACCGACGAAAAATCTGTCAGGAAATCGGCTTGCCGATTGGCGAAAACATAAAATTTGTAACTTTGGCGGCGAATCTCCGACACGCAGTTAAAAATCAACCGATGTTTTTGCGGGCGGCAAAAACGGTTTCGGAAAAACTCCCCGAATCGCATTTTATTTTAGCCGGTGAAGGCGATTTGAAAAGTGATTTGGAAAGGTTGGCGAGAGAGATTAAAATCGCCGACAAAACGCATTTCATCGGCAGATGCGCGAAAATTCCGGAGCTTCTTGCCGTCTCATCGGTCGGCGTTTTAACTTCGACTGCCGAAGGTTTTTCCAATTCGATTCTGGAATATATGGCGGCAAAACTGCCCGTCGTAGCGACGAACGTCGGCGGCGTAAGCGAAGCGATCAGCGAAAACGAAACCGGATTTATCGTCGAATCAAACGACGACGAAACGATGGCAAATCGTTTAATCGAACTGCTGCAAAACGCCGCCAAAGCCGAACGATTCGGTGTAAAGGGAAGAGAAACGGTTGAAAAGTTTTTTTCCTGTGAAGCGCAGTTGGAGAAAACTTTGAAAATTTATCACGCCGCGCAAATTTCCGATTGAAAAGGGAAATGAACAATCGAAAAAAAATAAAAATCGCGCTCGTCGCGCCTTCGCTCAAGGTCGTCGGCGGGCAGTCAATTCAAGCCGAACGTCTGCTCAGAGCATTTGCCGGAGACGAAAATGTGCAAATCGAATTCGTCCCGAACAATCCAGAAACCCCGTTTCAAACGGTTAAATTCTTACGCACCGTTTTTACTTCAATCGTATTTTGG
>JAJAZE010000524.1 GCA_026785925.1 Pyrinomonadaceae bacterium | reverse complement strand
CCCGAATTTTGATTTTATGTGATAGCGGCGGAGCCAATGGGCATCGGCATCATTTATTCAAGAAATTGTTGCAAGGTTGGGCGCAAAAAATCGGGAAGAAATTGGTGATTTGTCATTATCCGCCATATTGTTCTAAGTATAATCCGATTGAAAGAAAGTTGCTTGCTCAAGTCCATCGAACGATCAAGGAAACAATCTTGACGGATTTGAAGCAAGTTAAAAAACTGATGGAGAAAACCGCCACCAAAACCGGGTTGAGCGTGGAAGTGAGAATAAATGACAAGTTTTATCCACTCAAACAACCATCATTAGCGGAAGATGTCGATGCCGAAAGAATATTGAGGCATCCAACGCTCCCGAAATTGTCTTATACAATCTTACCCTAATGGATCAGGTTATTTAACTTTCGTTACTTAGAGTTTGGTTTGCTTCCGATAATGATTTAAGGTTCAGCCTAGTTTTCTATCAATTTTTCGTTGAAAAAAACGTTGTTGTTCTGCTGAAGTTTTTGCAAAGACTTGCGTCCAATTGGCACTTTTAATTAAAGACTGCTGTTTTTGTCTAGAACTTCGCGCACTTTATGTCCGAGGTCTTCGATACTATACGGTTTTTGCAGAACCGGCGAATTTAATTCTTCAACCGCCTGATTTTCGTCGGGTATCCGGTTCGCTACGGTTTCGGAATTGTAGCCGGTCATAAATATCAAGGGAATTTCGCTGTTCAGGCGGCGTATCCGCCGGTATGCTTCGTAGCCGCCCATTCGCGGCATAGCTACGTCGAATAACAGTAAATTGATTTGTTTCTGGTTCGCCGTAAATATCGAAACCGCTTCTTCACCGTTTTTCGCCGACAGAACCGTGTAGCCCATTGACTTTAGTATATCTACTGCCACATTTCGCAGCGAGTCCTCGTCCTCGGCGAAAAGAATAGTTTCCGTTCCGCCGAACGGGACGGGCAGCATTGTTTCCGGCTGCGGTTCGATGCACTGTTCGACGGCGGGCAGAAAAACCAGAAAAGTCGCGCCTTCTTTTGGTTTGCTGTGGACGCTGATGTGACCGTCGTGCTGTTTGATGATGCCGTAGATTATCGAGAGTCCGAGTCCCGTTCCTTTGCCGGTTTCTTTAGTCGTGAAAAAAGGTTCGAAAATGCGCTTCTGTGTTTCTTCGTCAATTCCTTCGCCGGTGTCCTTCACTTTTATCTGCACGTATTTTCCGGGTTGAACGTATTGATGAACACGGCAGTAATCCTCATCCAGTTCGATATTGCAGGTCTCGATGAACAGTTTTCCACCGTTCGGCATCGCGTCGCGGGAGTTGACCGCCAGGTTCATTACGACTTGCTCGATTTGTGCCGGGTCAGCAAAAACCGTTGCTAAATCGGGAGCGCAATTAACGAAAATCTCCACGTCCGCGCCGATAAGTCGTTTGAGCAGATTGATCGTGTCGCCGATTGTTTTGTTGAGATTGACTGGTCGCGGTTCAAGCTTCTGGCGGCGGCTGAACGCCAAAAGCTGCCGGGTCAGGGCGGCGGCGCGATTTCCGGCATTTTGAATTTCAGTCAAAAGATTATGCATCGAATCACCCGGCGCGGTATTTCGCAGACCGATCTGCGTGTTGACGAGAATCGTCGTCAAAAGATTATTAAAATCGTGCGCCACGCCGCCGGTCAAAGTGCCGATGGCTTCCAATTTCTGCGCCTGCCGCAGACGTTCTTCGTTCTCGATAAGTGCTTTTTCCGCCGCCTTGCGCTCGTCGGTAATATCAACGAGCGCGACGGGCATCCGAATCGGCGCACCCGTCGCGTCGCGCTCGATTTTCGCTCGCGCGACTACCCAGCGAAACGACCCGTCGGGTTGAACTATTCGATACTCCGATTCAAAACCGCCGCCGCCGCTGTCTAAAAACGCGTCTATTTCGCCCGCGACGCGCGCTCGATCTTCACAATGAATGGTGCTGAGATAAACCTCAAGCTGTCCGCCCTGAGCATCTTCAGGCGAGACGGAGAAAAGCTGCGCCAGATTTTTATCCGCATAAACTCGATTAGTTGCCGGCTCATAAGTCCAGGTATAGGTTGAACTGGCTTCGAGAGCCGTTTCCAGATGCCGGCTGCCTCTATCGAGCATTGCAGTCGGACAATAACCCGTAAGACGTTTCGTTTCGCCGCGATGCGCGGATTCGACGGTGCCGCGCACCGCGTCATACTCGTCGCCTTTCCAAAAATTTAACCAATCGGTATCGGCGATTGAGCCGAAATCTTCAATCTCAATCGCGTTGAGACCGTGACGATTGATCGTTGTCAGTCTGCCTTCCCGCTTCCAAATCTTTACGTCGTGCGGGCTGCTTTCGATAATATGACGGTTGAGTTCCTCGCTTGCCGACAACGCCGTTTCCGCCTGTTTGCCGGTCTCGCGGATAATGCTGATGTAACTCGTGTTTCCGTTCGCTTTCCGGGCGGTCAGGGAAAACTCCATCGGAAATTCGCCGCCGTCTTTTTTCAAACCGCGCAATTGCATTGTGATGCTGACGCGATCCGGTTCACTGATTGAATTTACCTGTTCGATGCCTTTCCGATACGCTTCCCGATACGCGGGCGGCATCAACATTCTCAACGAACGGTTCAATACCTCTCCTTCCGAATAACCGAAAATCAGTCGCGCTTCGTTGTTCCAGGAAACGATATTTTCATTTTTATCGAAAACGATAACGGCGTTGTTTGTCGTCTGTGTGAGAACGCAGTCTTTCTTTTCGGCTTTCGGCAGTAATGTCGTTATATCTGCGGTGAAATTGTTTGATTCTTTCTCTTGAAAAATGTTTTCCGTTTTGATTTTTGAGTGGGTGATTTCCTTAAATGGCATTGATTATATTCCTTAAATAAAACTCAGAATAAATAAAACTCAGAATAAATAAAACTCAGAATTGATAATATCACTGATGTTACGCACAAGCCATTATTTTAAGCTACTCAATTCCTTAAATGCTGCTTTCAAGGCTTGATTGTAGATTCTGGTTTTCATGGCAAAATGATTCATCTTGTTGGCGAATTTCAGCTTTTCTAATTTGATATAGCCCAACATTGAAGCATATAAATGATTCGTTTGCGTTTTCTCGGTGCGGGTTGTAGGGCTTATTCAAAGTAGATGTTTTTTCCGATTATCGAAGATGACACACATTATATCGAGAGCGAGCATCGCCGGGTCAGTCGCCGTGAACACGCCCGCTCACTTGACGGGTGAGCAACAATAAACGCCGCATTTGTTCGACACTTTTAGCGTCGGATGGTTCATTTCCAACTAACCCGGCGATGCTCGCCGGACTATACTGTTAGTCGCCGTTAACGACTTTGAAGAAGTGCTGGTG
>JAJAZE010000523.1 GCA_026785925.1 Pyrinomonadaceae bacterium | reverse complement strand
GCATTCCGTTGTTATGGTAGATAAGGCTCCGGCGAAATCTATTGTTCAATTAATCCAGAATAATGGCTGTTCAAGCATTGATTATTTGAAGTCGGAAGCTGATGAAGATATATCCGATTTTTTAAGTCAAATCTCATCTGTAGGCGGCATAAAAAACAGCAGCATCTTCTTTGAAAAGTGTTTTTTAATTGTTGAAGGCGATAGTGAGAAAGCGGCAATTCCAATAATCTACGAAAAACTCTTCAATAGAAAGTTACCTGAGTTTGGAATTGTTTTAATAAATCTTCAATCAAATGGAGCTTGGTCGAACTTTTTAACCCTACTTAAACATAACAAAAAACATTCTACAGTAATGCTGCTTGATACAGATACTCAGAATGACGATTGCGGAGCAATTGTTACGGTAGAAAAATTGCACGGGATTGGTTTTGAGGAAGAGTTTTTGGAAAACAATGTGTTTTTTGCCGGGGTGCAAGAATTTGAGGATATTTTTCCAGATAACAAAATTAGGCAGGTCTTTAATAATCTCTACCCTAAAGCAGAAAATGATGATTGGACAATTGCACAGATAGAAGCGGTAAGAGCCAGCTATCCTAAAATTTCCAAAGGTTTTAAAGAAGAATCCTGGAATTTTTTCTCCCATCATAGGAGAAGATACAGGAAACCAGAATTTATGATTGAGATGGTGAAAGGATTAACTAGAGAAGAACTTGAGCAAATCGAAGTTTTAACAAGATTATTTGAAAAAATCCATCAAATTGTTTCGTAATTAATTCCTTTTCTCTCTTAAGTTCGCAGTTTGATACAAACACTCGAAGCGATAGTTGATGAAACGGACAAAATCAAATTGCTGACGAAAACGCATTTGAAGAAAAGCCGTCGGGCGTTGGCATTAAGTTCGGTCGAGGAAGCAAAAGCCTCTGGAAAGTAAAATCTACGCAACAATTTATTAAAGCAAAAGATCAATGAGTTTTCAGATAGAAACCGGGCGTTTGATTATTCGGGATGTGCGGGAAGAGGATATACCGATTTTGGTTAAGCAAAATGCCGAACCGGAGGCGCGGGGCGGCATTTTGTCTTTTCAGGCGGACGAAACTTATAACAAAAAGGAATTGGAAAAGGCGATGGCGTGGGCGCAGTATCAGCGGCGACCGTATTATAAATTGTCCGTCGCGCTGAAAACCGACGGCACTTTAATCGGAAGCTGCACTTATACCGATGTCGTGCCGGAAAGTTACGAAGCGGCTATCGGTTGGCATTACGGACATCGCTTTCGAGGAAACGGTTACGCGACCGAAGCCGCTTACGCGATGATTGATTTCGCGTTCGGGTTTGTCGGAGTCAATGAAATCTTCGCCGACTGCTTCGCTGAAAATCGAGCTTCAATCAGAATAATGGAAAAGACCGGGATGAGTTCCGGCTGGAACTTCGACCTTTTCAACGTCATTCGCGGCTGGAGTTACGGCGAACAAAAAGCGGCGGTCAGATATGTTATTTCAAAACGGCAATGGTCGGCGAAACATTTCAAAAGTCGGGCGGAATAAGATCGCCGGCGGAAATTCGCCCGGAGAAAACCGCTGCGCCGGGCGACATTTCAGGCGAGTCGAATATAGTATTTTGCGAAATTTATGCCGCCTTTGATTTTAACCGTGAAACTCGATGCCGATTCGTTCGGCTTTTTTGATGCGCTGAGACAAAAATACTTTCCGCCGGAACGCAATTTTTTGGCGGCGCACGTTACTTTGTTTCATCATTTGCCGGGTGAAGAAATTTCGCGGATTGAAGATGATTTGCGCCGCGTTTGTGCGGATTATGAAGCGTTTGAGTTGTGGTTTCCGACGCTGCGATTTTTGGGCAAAGGAACGGCGGCGGAAATCGAATCGGCGGAGTTGATTCGGTTGCGTTCGACGCTTGCCGCTCGTTGGGACGAATGGCTGACGGCGCAGGACAAACAAAAGTTTAAGCCGCACATCACGATTCAAAACAAAGTCGCGCCGGACGAAGCGCGAAAATTATACGAAGAATTGCGGGCAAATTGGCAACCGCGCACCGGAAATGCCGTCGGCTTGCAGTTGTGGCGTTACCTCGGCGGACATTGGGAATTGGCGAAAGAATTCACATTCGGGAAAGTTTAGAGTCCACGCTTCAGCGTGTCCTCGCCGCGCTTCGCTGGCGAAAAGACATGCTGAAGCGTGAACTCTGAACTTTTAGCGCATTTATAAAAAACGATGGTATTTTCAGACATCAATTTGGCACGGCGAATCGAACGCGCCGAAGCGCGAAGCAACGCGAGTTTCGTCGAAGCGCGAGCGCGAATGTTTCCGGCGAGCGGCGCGGAATGGCTCGAAGCGGCGGGCGCGTATGCGATGTTCGACGGCATCGAATCGCCCTGCACACAGACTTTCGGACTCGGCATTTTCGAGGCGGCGACGCACGAAGTTTTAGAGAAATTCGAGACGTTTTTTAAAAAGCACGACGCGCCCGTTCTGCACGAAGTCTCGCCGCTGGCTGACGCTTCTTCGATAAATCTACTGAATGAGCGCGGTTATCTGCCGATTGAACTGACGAGCGTAATGTTTCTGCCGATCAATGAAATCGAAACGGGTTCGGCGGCTGATCCGAAAATTAAAACCAGAGTTATCGAAGCGGGCGAAGAAAAACTTTGGGCGCAAACTTCGGCGAACGGCTGGGCGACGGAAATGGAAGGAATGGCGGAATTTATGTTCGAGTTCGGGCAAATCAGCGCGAAATGCGCGGGCGGATTTGCGTATCTCGCCGAAATTGAAAATGAACCGGCGGCGACGGGAATGTTATTTATTTATGATGATGTCGCGCTGCTCGCCGGAGCCAGCACCGTTCCCGAAAAACGCAATCGGGGCGCACAACTAGCTTTGCTCAAAGCGCGTCTGCGGTTTGCCGCTGAACGAGGCTGCACTTTAGCGACAATGGGCGCGTCGCCCGGCAGTCAATCGCAGCGCAACGCCGAGAAGAACGGTTTTCGGATCGCTTATACGCGCACGAAATGGCAGTTGAAAAGCTAAAAAACGCGCCGAATCTTTTTAATAACTTAATGAGACTTAATCTTTGCTGAAAATGGAAATAATCTTCGCCCTCGTTGATTTCCATTTGATTTGCGGCAATGATGCGGTAACAATAAGGACGCTTTCCAAATTCAAACAGGAGATTATGCGATGAAATTATTCTTTTCGTTAGGTTTGTTTATTTTCGCGCTTTCGTTTTGCAATCTCAGCGAGAGATTGTCGAAATTTACCGGCACAGGTTCAGATAATCAAAATTCCTCCGCTAATGCTTCGAGCAACTCTTCCAAAAATTCAACCGCCGCTGAAACCGTCGAAAAACCGCAGTTGTCCGACCGACAGCAGTTAGTTTTGGACAACGGGCAACAGGTGAAATGGGACGATCAGGGAATTTCCTGGACGCTGCCGAAAAGCTGGAAGAAAATGAACGTCGGCAAAACTATGTTCAATTATAGTTCGCCCGATTTGGCGTTTTTGATTGCGAATATCTCACCGATGCCGGACACTTTTCCATCCGAAGCCAGCCTTCAAGCGACTTACGAAAGTGCGCTCGAACAATTGAAAAACGGCAAGTATGAAAACGTCCGCTACCTGGAAATTGACGGCGTGAGAGGCGTTGAGTTTTCCGAGACGATGCCCGAAGACAAAAGCGGTGCGCGGCGGCATCAATGGATTGCCTTTCGCAATTATCTCGGACAAAAACAGCAGCTTAACATAATGCTTTCGACGAAAGGCAGTAATTTTGAAAAGCACCGCGACGATTTTCCGGCAGTTTTATATTCGATGAAAGTCGCCAAGTAAAACTCGCAATTTTGAACAAACCGCCGATGTATTTTGATAAAATTTCCCGCCGCTGCCCGCTGCTTATTCGTGAACGGTCGGCGCGTCCGAATGCGGCACGAAACATTGGCGGCAGCGGGCTTCGTATTTGTCGCTCGCGCCGACTTCGACTCTTTCGATTGAGTCGGAAGTGCGCTGCGAGTAGTTCGCCGTCGCGCCGCATTTGACGCAGATGGCGTGAGTTTTCGTGATGTATTCGGCGATGGAAAGCAGTTGCGGCATCGGCTCGAACGGTCGCCCCAAATAATCCTGATCGAGTCCGGCGATAATGACGCGCTTGCCGTTTTTCGCCAACTCGTTGACGGCTTCGACAATCGCCATATCGAAAAACTGTCCTTCGTCAATGCCGACGACCTGCGTTTCGTCTTCCATCTGCGCCATCATCTCGGCGGCGGTCATCACCGGTTTGGAGACGTGCGTCATTCCCGAATGCGACGCGATTTGCTCAATCGAATAGCGATTATCAATCACGGGTTTAAAAACCTGCACTTTCTGCCGGGCGATTTGGGCGCGTCTGAGGCGGCGGATCAACTCTTCGCTTTTCCCCGAAAACATCGAGCCGACGATGACTTCGATCCAGCCCGCGTCTTTCATTTGACGACTTTTGCGGCGTTCTTCCGTATTGTCGAACGCAAATTCTTCAACCATTTTCTCGTTTGATCTTCCTTTGGCGATAATTTGAAACGCTAAGATTAACACAACGCGAAGTTCAAAGTCTAAACCGTCCGCGCCGCCAATTTCCCGTCATCTTTTCAAGATATATTTTTTAGATTTTTGATATTCTAGCTGTATGTCGCTCAAGATTTGCCAGAGATGCAAGCGTCCGTTTATGGCGCATCAGGAATTTTGCCCGCACTGTCCCGAACCTTACACCTGGAATCAGGAATCGTGGGCGAACCTCGGCTGCCTGATGGCGATGATTGCACCGCTGGCGGTAATGATTCTGCTCTGGGTATTTTTATTTTCCCTGTTTCTCTTTCGATAACGGTTCGATTGGCTCGGTAAAACTGACGGCAATCGCGTCAACGACGTTTGCGCCACCGGACTTTTTGGTGACATTGTTGCTGATAATGGCAAAAGTTAAAACTTCATTCTCCGGCGTTTGCGCGTAACCGGCGAGCGAGTTGACAAAAGTTATCGTGCCGGTTTTCGCGTAAATTTTTCCTTTCGCTTTGCCGAGTCGTCCGCCGAGCGTTCCGTCGGTTGCGGCAATCGGCAGCGAGTTAATCAAAACATCGGAAAATTTCGACTGCGCGGCATAAACCAGTGCGCGGGCAAAGGCTTCGGGCGTGACGAAATCAAGCCGCGAAAGTCCCGAACCGTCGTGAATTTGAATTTCGTCCACCGCGACTTTGTTTTCCCTGAGAAATTTTTTGATGACCGCCGCGCCCGCCGCGTCGTCGCCTCGAACTTCCTGCATCTGGCGAATCTCGTCGGGCGCGAATTCGCCGAATTGTTTGCCGAGCGTTCGCAAAAGCAATTCGGCGTAAATGTTGACCGAGCGTTTGTTCATTCGCTGCACGATTTCCGCCAGAGTGACGCTTTCGACGGCGGCAAGCTCGACGGCGTTTTCGACCACTAACTTGTTTCGCGCTTTCCAATCAACCGACCGCACCGCGCCTTCGACGATAATTCCCTTTTTCTCCAGACTTTCCTTGAGAGTTTTCGCCGTCCACAGCGGCGGATTGTGAACCGCCATTCGCCCCGATGCTTGATCGTCGCTGCCCCAGATGTAAATTTGATTGTCGCCGAGTCCGCGCTTGATGCCGTAGCCTTCGCTTTTGTCCGCCTGTTTCGGCTGCAAATCGTTTTGAATTTGCAGATAATCGCTCGAAGCAACCGGCACACCGTCCTGCATATAAACATCCGCTTCGTTTTGCTTGAAAGTCAACGCGCTCGCTTCCGCGCCGTAATACCACTGCAAATCGTTCCACGTCCAGCCGTCGCCGAAGCCGTCGCCTTTAAAAAAACTTTCGTCGCCGATGATGTTGCCCTTGATTTGTTTCAAGCCTTTAGCTTGCATTTGAGCGACGAGATTCTCCAAACCGTCGCCGTCAAAATCCGGCGCACCGCGCCCGTAAATCGTCAAATCGCCGTCGAGAATTCCGTTTTCAATCGCTTTTGCGGCATAGACGGAAGTTCGCCAGCGATAATCCGCGCCGAGTTTGTCGAGCGCGACGATTGCCGTCAGAACTTTTTGGATGGACGCGGGATTAAAAAGTTTGCGCTCGTCGCGCCCGCAAACAATGCGCCCGTCTTTCAAACTGACGGCAATCACGCCCCAGCGCGCGTTCGCTAAATCGCTTTGTTCGATTGTTTGATTGATTTTTTCGCACCGCGCAACATCTTTCGGCTGCCGGGAAATTTCCAGCGGTTTCGTCAAATTGATGTCCGAATTTGGAACCGCAAATGTTTCCTCGACGGTCGGCTGAGAGTTTGCAGCTTGATTTGAAGTGCCGGTCGAAAAACACGCCGGTAAAAATATAAACGAAAATAAAATGAGGGCGAGCGTAACTTTATTCATTTTGAGAACTGCTTTTTTAATTTCAACAGCCTCTATTTTCCAACATTTCCCGCGCCGCCTGCAAAACGTCGAATGTTTTTATTTCGTCAATCGAATGGTTGTTGACGAGTTTGATTTTCTCCGCGAGCGGCAGATAAGTCGTCGGCGCACGTTTGTCCATTATCAAAACAATCACCGTTCCGACCATCGCGGCGAGATGAATCGCGCTCGTGTCGTTGCTGACCAAAACCGACAATTTCGACAAAGCCGCGACGAATTCGAGCAGAGAAAGTTTATCAACGATCAATGTTTCGGGCGGAAACTTCGCTTCGATTTCCGCCCGCAAACCGGCTTCTTCGGGACCGAGAAAAACTATCGTCCGCAAATTTTCATCAAGCGACAAATTCCGCGCGAGTTCGGCAAACTTTTCTAAATTCCAACGCCGACTCGCGTTTCCCGCGCCCGGAAACAATCCGACCAAGCGTTGCGATTGGTGTGCTTTGAAAAGGTTTTCAACTTTTTCTAAATCCTTCGGGCGCGGCTGAATTTCAACCGAACGCGGCGCGTTTTCAATTCCGAGCGGTTTCAGAACATTCAAATAATGGTCGGTCAAATGAAGTTTTTTATCTTCACGCGGCGGTTTCGGCTCAAACTTCGCCAGAAAATCGAGCGACCGATTTTCCCGATTGGCGTAAAGCCGATAGTTCGCGCCGGATAAAAAACCGAGCAGATTCGTTTCGTAAAGACTGTGCAGATCAATGACAAAATCAAATTTGCGGCGGCGCACGTCCCTGACGATTTGCAGAACTTCTTTGATTGAACTGAACTTTTGACCGTCGCGCAGTTTCACGCGGTCAACGATAATTTTCTCATCCGCGAAACCGGAAACCTCGATTATTTCCGCGCCCGATTTCCCGATCATCGCCGTAATTCGCGCTTCGGGAAATTTTGCACGCACCGCTTTCAAAGCCGGCAAACCCAAAACGACATCGCCGATTTGCCCGAAGTTGATGATTAAAATATTTCGCGGATTGAAAATCATTGCTTCCAGCTTCGTATTTCATTGGCAAAAATGCTGAAGCCTTCGGGAAATTTCTCTTCAAGCAGTTCGAGATTTTGCGCTAATTTTTTCGCTTCCTTGATTGCCGTTTCAATTTGTTTTTGCCGGAAAGGGCGCACTCCGTAGATCTCTTCTTTCAGACTCGTTCGGTCATACCCGACTTTTTCGCCCTTTAACTTACGTTTCCAACTCTCTTCGCCAACAGGTATTTTCGTGCCGCATAAATACCACGCCTCAATTGCCGGAACAGCCACGCCGAATGCTATTTTCAAAGAATTTCTTTCGGGACGCGGCTTCAGGCTTTTTACAACTTCCGAAATCTTCCGCTGTAAAAAGCAAAGGCGGCATTTTTCGGCTTCGTTTCCATAATGTTTTTTCTCGTGAACCGGCTCGTCGTCCGAATCATAAACGACAATCAAGCTGTCAGCGTCAGTATTGTAATATGTTGATTTAATTACGACGGGCAGTTCATTTTCAACCGAAGCAAAACCGCGACTTCTGAGTTTGTTTTTGCGCGGCTCTTCTTCGACTTTTTCGCCCAAAATGCCTTCGACCAGAATTTTTAAAGCGGCTTCATCGGCAGAGGATTCGCTAAAAATCGTGATTCTCATAGTTGGGCAGGCACGCCTCCGAGAACTCCGGTGAACCAAACCTCGCCCAAAGGTGCGTCTTGAATAATTTCATCAATGTTCGGCATCTCGGAAAGTCGCTCGAAATGCACACCGTTCTCGTCTTTGCTGGCAATAACGATTTCTTCCCGAAAATCTTTGTAAAGGTCGAGCAAATACGGCGAATGCGTCGTAGCGATAACCTGTATCGGCTCGCGTTTCTCGCCGTAGTTTTCAGGGTATGCCAGCCGATACATTGCCTCCTGAATATTTTCCAACAATCGTGGATGAATTCCTCTTTCGGGTTCTTCAAAGGCGACGATTTTCGGCGGATTCGGCAGATATGAAACTGCTAAGAAAGCTAAAGCTAGACGAGTTCCGTGCGATAAGTCAGACGCTTTAATTTTGTGTTTTCCAAATCTTGTTCGCAAAACAATAGACTTGCCATCATCACTTCGGTCAAACAAAATTTGGTCAAATTCGGGAAGCCATCTTCCAAGTTCATCATTTAGCTCTTTCCACAGTTCTGGTTCAGTATCTTTCAAAAAATCTAAGATTCCAGCGAGATTTCCCCCATTTGAATCTAGTTCTTTTTTATTGTTAATACGGACAGTTCGAGCTATTTCTTCTGGGTCAAAAGAAAAATTTTGGAAACTTCTGAGTTCCTCGCTTTCCTTTTCATGCTTGAAAAATGATTTGAGAGAATTGATATATGAACCGTTGCTTCCACCAACCACATTACGATTTTCATCAAGACCGTGATTTATTACGTCTGTTTCAAAACTAACTGTTCTCCTTAAACTAAAATTGTCCCAAACAATTTCAATTTCAATAGAGTTTGTTTCTATATCCAATCCTTTAGATAAAAACTTGGAGATGTTATCTGCATCTATTTCACCAACCAATTTTAAAACCTGCATCGCTGTCGTCTTACCTGTTCCGTTCGCGCCGACAATCAGCGTAAAACGTCCGAGCGGCAAAGTCGCGTCGCGCAACGCCTTGAAATTTTTGTAGCGAATCTCTTTAATCATTTTCTTAAACCTCACGTAAATCTCTGCCCGTCATTTCTTCGGGTTTTTCGATGTGCAGAATGCCGAGAATCGTCGGCGCGATGTCTTCGAGTGCGCCGCCTTCGCGTAGTTTCAAGTTGCCCGCGCGGTCGTCAATCAGGTGAAACGGCACGGGATTGGAGGTCGGTGCGCTGTTCGGTTCGCCGGTTAATAAATCCGCCATTTCCTCGCAGTTGCCGTGGTCGGACGTGACGATGGCGATGCCGTCAAGCTCGCGGATTTTGTCTATGATGCCGCCGAGACAAGTATCAACAAACTGCACGGCTTCGATGGTTTTTTCCAGATTTCCCGTGTGCGCCACTAAATCCGGCGCGGCGAGATTGGCGATGTAGACATCGTTTGCGCCCGTTTCGAGTCCGCGCAAAAGTTTGTCCGTCACCTTGAAACAAGCCGATTCGGGCTGCGATTCGTAGCCGACGTTTTTCGGCGTGGCAACTAAAACGCGCTGTTCGCACGGATGTTCGAGTTCGACACCGCCGTTGAAAAAATATGTCAGGTGCGCGTATTTCTCCGATTCGGTGACGCGGCAATTCAGAACGCCGTTATCGGCGAAAACTTTCGCCAGCACGTTTTCCTCGTTTTCCTGCCGGAAGGCGACGGGCAGATTAAACGCCCGATCATATTCGGTCAGACAGACGGCGTTGATGCGCGGCTTGCCTTTTACTTCGTCCGCGTCGGAGACGGCGAGCGATTTGACCAATTGGCGCATCTGCGCGGGACGATGATTAAAAAAGATAACGACATCGTTATTTTTGATCGAAGCGACCGGCACGCCCGCTTCTTCCAAAACAATCGGCTGGATAAATTCGTCGGAGATGCCGCGCAAAAAAGAGCCGCGAATCGCCGAAACCGGATCGGACGCGCGTTCGCCTTCCGCGTGAACGAGCATCGTATAAACTCGCGCCGTCCGCTCCCAATTCTGATCTTTATCCATCGCGTAATAACGCCCGCACAACGTGGCGATTTTGCCGATGCCGATGTCCGCCAGCTTTATCTCCAACGCCTCGACGTAAATATCCGCCGTGCGCGGCTGCACGTCGCGCCCATCGAGAATCGGGTGAACGAAGATATTTTTAATGTTTTCGTATTTGGCGAAACGGAGCAGCGCGAAAAGGTTTTCTGACGAAGAATGAACGTCGCCGTCGCTTAACAAACCAATCAGATGAACCGACGCATTGTAGGCTTTCGCTTTGATAAAAGCCTCTTTCAAAACTTTGTTCTCGAAAAATTTCCCCGTCCGAATCGCATTCGAGATACGCGCAACATCCGTTTGCACGATGCGACCCGCGCCGATATTCAAATGTCCGACTTCCGAGCTGCCCGCCGTGTCCGGTGTCAAACCGACGCGCAAACCCGAAGCCGCCAGCAGCGTCTGCGGATATTTCGCCGAAAGCGCGTCGTAATTCGGCGTGTGCGCCAACGCAATCGCGTTGCCCTCGCGCTTCGGCGAATAACCCCAGCCGTCGAGAATAATTAAAGCGAGTGGTCGGTTTTTTCGAGTCATATTCAAAGTTCAAGGTTCAAAGTTCAAAGTTCAAGGTTCAAGATTTTTTTGATTTTAACCTTGAACCTGAAACCTTGAACCATTTTTAATAAGCATTCGGCGCGGTTTTTTCCATCCATCTTTCGGGATGTTTGAGTGCGGCAAATTCAAATTTTTCGTAAAGTCCGTGTGCGTCTTTCGTCGCTAAAACCCAACGCCGCAAATTTTGCAGATCGGGATAATCAATTATCGTCGCCATTAACCACTTGCTCAATCCAAGTCCGCGAAATTCTTCTAAAATATAGACATCGCCGAGATAAGCAAACGTCGCAAAATCCGAGACGATTCGCGCTAAACCAATCTGATTTTCGCCTTGATAAACTCCGAACGGCAAGGAATTTTTTATCGCCGTGACAGTTTGTTCGCGCGTTCGTTCTTTCGCCCAGTAACTTTCTTCGGACAAAAAACGCTGAATTTCATCAATTTGCAGACGCTTTCTATCCGTGCTGATCGTGAATTCGCCGTTATGCCATTCCTGCTTGGTCTTCATTAAATTTTTCTCGCCGCAGAGCCGCGAGGAATTGAATCGGAAAAATCTTTTTTCCTTATTTCCGTAGCAGAGTTACGGGGAATTAAACCTATAAGGAGCGATTAAGCTGATAGCACGTTCAGAAATCTTGGGAGTAATTGGCAAAACCGAAAAATTGCTGAGATAACCTTTGATAAAACGCTTTTCCTGATTAGACTTTGAGCCTTGCAAACATTCGATATAAACGGTTGCATCAATGACTGCATCAAGACTTTCAACGAAACTTTTGACGGCTGAATCGCCCTTAAAAATCTTTGAGAAAACATTTGTATCAGGCAGATATTGGCTCATGTTATTTTGCGGTTTTGTTCACGAATTTTCCGCGCAATTTCTTCAGCCGAGTCTTCGCGGTCAGCCCAAATACCTAATACTTCATTTTCATCTATCTCATCCAAATCGTATGGCAAATCCAAAGTTGTCGTTTCCAATTTTTTCTTCGGATTTTTAACCAGTCGTAAAATTTCGTCAACAATTTCGGCACTTTTGACGCTGACTTTTAAATTGATGTTCTGCGGCACTTCGATGACAAGTTGTCCCATAAAAATTCTCCTTTCGCCGTTATTTTAACACAAAACCCTGAGAATAATTCGCAAAGAAATCTTCAACTTCGCGCTGTGATTTCAAATGGATGATCGTCTTTTCGTTTTCAAATCGTTTCAGCTTTTCTTCGACTCGCGGCTTCTTTGTCTTCGGATAATCCCAAATCCATTTGAGAAATTCATAATCAATCTTTTCGTGACAACCTTCGCTCATATCGGGGCGATTCGTATTTCGATATTTCAAACGTCTTTTCAAAACGCGATAAAGACAAACCGAACGCGGCAAATCGAGCAAAATCGCCGTATCGCACGCCGCCAGACGCAAATCCATCGTGCCGCCGAAATTGCCGTCCATAATCCACGATTCTTTTTTCAAATAACCTTCGACCGTTTGCCGCCACTCGTCTTTCGGCGGTTCGATCCAACCGGCTCGCCAGTAAAGTTTATCGAGATGAAAAACTTCGATGCCGGTTATTTCACCCAAACGGCGCGAGAATGTTGATTTTCCCGCGCCGCCCGAACCGATGACGAGAACTCTTTTGATACGGATTTCTAGCCACGAATTACACGAATAGCACGAATAAGAAAGAAAAATTATTCATGCTATTCGTGTAATTCGCGGCTAAATTTTTAATCTTTGATTTGATAAAACGCTTTTCTGCCCAAATAACGCGCTGAATCGCCCAAATCTTCTTCGATTCTCAATAATTGATTGTATTTTGCGATTCGGTCGCTGCGTGAAAGCGAGCCGGTTTTGATTTGTCCGGCGTTGGTGGCGACGGCTAAATCGGCGATAAATGAATCTTCGGTCTCCCCGGAACGATGCGAGATCACGACGGTCATATTATTGGTTTTAGCGAGTTCGATGGCATCCAGAGTTTCGGTTAAAGTGCCAATTTGATTGACTTTGATTAAAATCGAATTCGCCGCACCGAGGTCAATTCCCTTTTGCAGAAACTTCGTGTTGGTGACGAATAAGTCATCGCCGACAAGTTGAATTTTCTTGCCGATATTGCCGGTAATTTTCGTCCAGCCGTCCCAATCGCTTTCGGCTAAACCGTCTTCGATGGAAATAATCGGATATTTTTCCGTCCATTCCGTCCAATACGCGATCATTTCGTCGGAAGACAGTTCGCGTTTGTCGGATTTTTTGAAAACGTAATTTTTACCGTCGTAGAATTCGCTCGCCGCCGGATCGAGCGCGATCATAATGTTTTCGCCCGCCGTGTAACCGGCTTTTTCAATCGCCTCTAAAATTGTTTCAATCGCTTCTTCGTTAGATTTCAGGTTCGGCGCAAAACCGCCTTCGTCGCCGACGCTCGTCGCTAATCCGCGCGATTTCAGAACGCTTTTCAGATTATGAAAAATTTCCGCTCCGGCGCGTAACGCCTCGGAAAAACTTTCCGCTCCGACCGGCATTATCATAAACTCCTGAAAGTCCACATTGTTGTCGGCGTGCGCTCCGCCGTTGATGATATTCATCATCGGGACGGGCAGAGTTTTCGCATTCGTGCCGCCGATATAACGATACAGAGGCATTTCCTGAAACGCCGCCGCCGCTCTCGCGTTCGCCATCGAAACCGCTAAAAGCGCGTTTGCGCCCAAATTCGATTTGTTTTCCGTGCCGTCGAGTTTAATTAAAGTTTCGTCAATCAAAGTCTGATCGAGCGCGTCCAAACCTTCCAGTTCGTAACTGATTTTCTCGTTGACGTTTTCGACTGCCTTCAAAACGCCTTTGCCCAAATAGCGCGATTGATCGTCGTCGCGCAATTCGACGGCTTCGTTTTCGCCGGTTGACGCGCCCGACGGAACCGCCGCGCGTCCGGTTGTGCCGTCTTCCAGAATAACTTCCGCTTCGACCGTCGGATTGCCGCGCGAATCCAAAATTTCACGCGCGTGAACTGTTTCGATTAAACTCATTTTTATAAAAACTCCGTAGATAAATTTCAGGTAAAACTGTTGTTGTAAATTTAGCTTGAAATGAAATGAAAAACAAAAAGGCAAAAGTAATCGGTCGAAACTCTTTACTTTTGCCTTTCTACTTTTTGCTTTTTACTTTTAAGACTTTTCCATCCGAACCTGTAAAATCCGCCGCTTGTCAACTTTTTCAACTTTAAAAACGTGTCCGTTAAACTGCACCTGTTCGCCTTCGTTTAAAATCCGTCCCGATTCGCTCATTAAAAAACCGGCGATTGTCGTGTAGGCTTCCGAGATGGGAAGATTTAGATTTAATCGCCGATTCAAATCGCGCACGGCTAAACTGCCGTCGAGGACGAAAATTTTGTCGTTGATTTTATGAATTTGCTCGTTAACTTCTTCGTCGTGTTCGTCGGAAATATCGCCGACAATTTCCTCCAGTAAATCTTCCAGAGTGATAATGCCTTCTACGCCGCCGTGTTCGTCAACGACGAAACCGAAATGCGATTTTGCCTTTTGCATCTGCCGCAGAACGTCTTCGAGTCGCGCGGTGTCCACGATATACATCGGTTTTTGCACGACTTTTTCAAGTTGAAACGCCTTCGGGCGCAACAGATACGGCATCAAATCTTTGCTGTGAATAAATCCGACAATATCGTCGAGCGAGCCGCGCCAAACCGGAAGCCGCGAATAACCGTTCTGCCGGAAAGCGTGGGCGATTTCCTCCAATGTGCAGTTTTCCGACACGCCGACGATTTCAGTGCGCGGAATCATCGCTTCTTTAACGGTCGTCTCGGAAAACTCGAAAACGCGATTGATGAGCCGTCGTTCTTCTTTGTTTAAATGCCCGCTTTCTTCGGATTTGTTGATAAGCTGGCGAATCTCGTCTTCCGTGTAACTCGAACCGTGTTCGCCCGACGGGTGCAGCCCGAAAAGCCGCACGGTTTTGGTTCCCGTCCAATCGAGCAGGCGAATCGGATAAGAAAAAACTTTGTAAAAAATTTGCAGCGGAAGCGCGCACCACAGAGAAACTTTTTCGGAAATTTCGAGCGCGGCGGTTTTCGGCGCGAGTTCGCCGAAGACGATATGCAGAAACGTGATAATCGAAAATGCGATGATAAATGAAATCGTGTGCAGAACTGTGCCCGCTGCCAAAAATGTCGCGCCCGTCAGTTCGCCGACGCGAATCAACACCGGCTCTAAAAGCGCGGCAATCGCCGGTTCGCCCACCCAACCCAAACCGAGCGAAAACAGTGTGATGCCCAACTGGGTCGCAGAGATATAAGCGTTCAGATTGTTGAGCATCCCTAAAAGACGTTCGGCGGCTTTATTGCCCTCGGCAACGAGAGCCTCGATCCGCGATTTTCTGACTGCGACGAGCGAAAATTCGGACGCAACGAAAAATCCGTTGGCAAGCACCAAAAAAATCACCAGAAAGATATTAAAAATAATAGAAGCTAAAGTTGCCGGTTCAGTGACGGTAGCGGTTTCAGCGGCTAAAAGCATCAGCAAAATACTTGCGGGGTCGTCCATAATTTTTGAAAACTTACAAGTTTCCCGTTCATTATAGCATACGAATTTCGACGCGAAAATTTTATATTTCGTGCGCCGTCGTATCAATAATTTCCTGAATCAACGGTTGACACGAACCGCAGCCGCCGCCTGCGCTGCAAGCGGCGGTGACTTCTTCGACCGTTTCCAGCAAATTATTTTCCACTAAATTTTCAATCGTTTCCTCCGAAATGCCGAAGCAGGTGCAGATTAACGCTTTTTCGCCCGTCCATTCTTCAATTTGTGCGTGACGAAAATCGGCGAACGCGATTTGCAAAGTTTCAAACGCGAGTTCGCGGCAGTGTTTCCGCGCTTCGGGAAATTCGCCGAGTTCGCCTTCAATTTCTCTTTCTAAAATTTTTTGGTCAAGGTGATGTAGTTCGGTTAATTTTACGCCGACGACTTTCTCCGCCAGCACATCCGCCGCCGCGATTAAATACCCGCAGCCGTTGGTTTTAAATTTTGCTTCGAGAATTATTTTCGTTTCGCGGTCAATCCGCAAAGTGAAACGCAGAGCCGCGCCGCAAACAAATGTCGCACTCGTCCCGACCGCGTTGGCGTTCGCCGCTGTGCCGACATTTCCCGGCGCGTGAAATCTTTCGTTGATGTTTGCCGGATAAAAACTCACAAATAAATGGTAAATGGTAAATGGTAAATGGTAAATGGTTTAGCTTCATAAATATCCGACTTCCGAATAAATTTCGTCTCGGCAACCGAGCCTTCGCATTTCGCATTTACCATTTACCATTTACCATTTACCATTATCATAATGAAAGTCTTCTACTTTTGCCTTTTGCCTTTTGCCTTTTGCCTTTTGTCGGCGTGTCGTCCCGCCGCCGCGCCAATTTCAATTTCCAACCAGCCGATTTCGATCAACAATGTTCCGCAAACAAATCTGCCTTTGCCGCCGACAAAAAACGTCGAAAATTTAGGCTGGACGCGGTTCGGCAGTCAAGCGGAAAAATTAGGCGATTATCGAGGCAAAGTCGTCGTGCTGGATTTTTGGGCGACTTACTGCCCGCCTTGTCTCGAAGAAATCCCGCATTTGAACGAATTAAAAAATAAATACGGCGACGATTTGCAAATCGTCGGACTTCACATCGGCGGTGAGGAAGATCAGGCGCGAGTTCCCGAATTTGTCGAGCGTTTGAAGATAAATTACATTCTGGCTTACCCAGAAGACAAGCTCACCAATCTTTTGATGGGAACCAACAATGCCATTCCGCAAACTTTCGTTTTTGACCGCAGCGGGAAATTGACGAAAAAGGTCATCGGTTTCGACAATTTTATTAAAGCCGACTTAGACGAAGCGATTGAGCAAGCCGTCAATAAAAAGTGATTCAAATCAAGCGCGACTATAATTTTTAAGCTCGCGCATTTTGAGTCTGATTACCCGCAAAGACTTTTTTCACCGCCCGAATCGTGTTGCAGTGAATCTCGACCGTATCATTAATATCTTTGGCGTAACCGCCGCTCATTACAGTGACAATCGGAATTTGCCGGTCTTTGGCAAAATTCAAAACCATCTCGTCGCGCCGCCGCAAGCCTTCGATAGTTAAGCAGAGTCGTCCGAGCTTATCGTTTTCAAATGGGTCGGCTCCACCAAGGTAAAAAATTAAGTCCGGTCGGTGCAGAAAAATACGCTGTAAGGCTTCGTCTAAAATGCCGAGAAATTCCTGATCGTTCGTCTTATCGGGCAGTTCTATATCGAGCGTCGAAGTTTCTTTAAAAAGCGGATAATTTTTTTCGCCGTGCATCGAAAAAGTAAAAATCGCCGGATCGTCTTCGAAAATAAAAGCCGTGCCGTTGCCCTGATGAACGTCGCAGTCAATAATCAAAAATCTGTTCGCCAGATTCTCTTTTTGCAGAACTCTGATTGCCACCGCAACATCGTTCAAAACGCAGAAACCTTCACCTCGGTCGGGAAAAGAATGGTGCGTTCCGCCCGCCAAATTTGACGCGACCGAATTTTTCAAAGCGTGCCGTGCCGCGTAAATCGTCCCCGAAGTTGCCAGAAAAGACCGTCTCACCAACGATTCCGACCACGGTAGACCGAGCCGCCGAACTTCCCGTGTCGTCAAAGTTCCGCTGCAAAGCCGCGTGATGTAATCTTCGGTGTGAACCAGCAAAACATCTTCAACGGCGGCGGGCGACGGCTCAAAAATCTCTGAAGTTTGCAGAGTTTTTTCCCGAAGCAGTTGATCTCTGACCAACTCGAACTTTTTGATCGGAAAAACGTGATTTTCGCCGATGTCGGCGTAATAGTAAGGCGAGTAGTAAATTCGGTAATTCGACATTTATACAATCCTAAATGATGGATGATAAATGGTAAATGGTAAATGCTTTGAAAATGGTGGTGCGGCTGACATTCGGGAAAATGTCAGCCGCAAATTTGGCGGCAGGAAAACCTGTAGGCAAAGCGGAGTAGATAGGCAAAAGGCGGATTAAATTAACGGGGCAGGCAAAATGTGCTGGCAAATAACTCTCCGCATTAGCTAATTGACCGGCACAAGAACTTTTTCATTCGGACGACTCATTCCGATTTTGCGGGCTTCGCGCTCAACCGTGCGCGAGTCGTTCTTTAAACTGTGAACTTCCGTCTGAAGTCCGAGATTTTCATTCGATAACTGCTCGGCGGCTAAACTCAAATGCTCGTTTTGTTCGAGTTCCGCGCTCATTTCTGAAAAAGCACGCAAATTGATCGCCATACAAAGCATACAAGTAATCGAAGCAATGACGGCAAAGACGAGCCATTGGGGAGTTGTTTTCGTCTGCGCCGACGCGGTTTTCGTGCGCGGGCGGGCAGCGATTGAGATTGTGTGGGAATTATCCCAGTAAGTAACGGCGACCTTGTTCAAGCAGCACCTCCAAGTCTTCTCTGTTTTCAGTTTCAGCGTAAATTCTCACCATCGGTTCGGTTCCCGAAGGACGCAGCAGCATCCAGCTTTGATCGGCGAAGATAAATTTTACGCCGTCCGTTCGATTGATTTTTTCGATCTTTTTACCGCCGATTTCCGACGGTTCCCGCGCGAGTTTTTCTTTCAAACTTTCGGCAATCTCAGCGGTCAGTCCGACTCCGATTCTGCCCGATTCCAACTTCCCGACGCGGCTGTAAAGCTCGTTTAACTGCTCGGTCAAACTTTTCCCGCGCACCGCGACTGCTTCCGCCGCCAGCAAACAAGCCAGAATGCCGTCTTTTTCGGGATAATGTCCTTTGATGGAAAGTCCGGCGGATTCTTCTCCGCCTAAAATAATTTCGTCTTTGTTTATTAACTCGCCGATGAACTTAAAGCCGACCGGCGTTTCGTAAAGTTTCAATCCGCGACTTTCGGCAACTCTGTCAATCAAATGTGAGGTGGCAACGCTTCGTGCCAATCCTTCCGTCCAACCGCGACTTTCAGCCAGATAATCCGCCAGCAGCGCGACTAATTCGTTCGGCGTGATAAACGCGCCGTTGCTGTCAATAATTCCAAATCTGTCGCCGTCGCCGTCAGTGGCAAGTCCGAGCGTCAAATTTTGCGTTTTTACCGCTTCCTGCAACTCGCCGACTTGCTTTTCACTCGGTTCGGGTGATTTGCCGCCGAACGTGACATCGCGCCAATCGTGGATCGTTTCAACTTCTAAACCATACTCGCGCAGAACTCTATCCAGATAACTGCGTCCAGTTCCCCAAAGCGCATCATATGCGTATCTGCCTTTAGCCGCCGCGATTAAGTCAAATCGAATTTTAGTTTTCAAATCGTCCAGATATTTCGGACGCGCATCAAATTTTTCAATTGTGCCGCCGCTCGCTTCAGCAGATGGCGATGTGTTTTCAATGATTTGCTCGATTTGTTTGGTAATTTCCGGTAACGCCGGTGCGCCGTCCGCCGTTGAAAACTTTATCCCTTGATATTCCGGCGGATTATGCGAAGCCGTAAAATTTATCCCGCCAACCGCTTTTTCACTTCTGATAGCGTTTGAAATAGTCGGGGTCGGCGTTGGGTTTTCACAAAGCAAAACTCGAAATCCTCTGTCTTTAGCTGTCTCGGCGGCGATTTGGGAGAAACTTTCGCCCATAAACCTCGAATCGTGTCCAATTATCAAGGTGTGGCGGCTTCCGGCATTACTCATCGTCAAATAACTGCATATTGCCTCGGTGACGAGTCGAACATTTTTATATGTAAATTCATCCGCTATAATTGCTCGCCAGCCGGATGTTCCAAAGCGTATAGCCATAAAAACAATTTACGAAAAACTAATCTAGAGTTGATTTCTAAATTCTTTATTCCAAATTTCTGCTTTTTTAATTCTTACTGATTTTTAAGATTCTTTGAAACTCGCCTGGAACACCGTCCAGTTCTTTTCTTAAGGTGAGAGTGAATTTATCATAAAGAAATTTGCGTTGTAAAGATTTATTTTTATCATTTAATGCTTTTCAATTCAATAAGTTACAATAGCTTCCTAAAGTATCAACTAAACTTAAGGCTTAAATGCGAACAATCAGTGAACGAAAATCCGCAATACTCAAATTATAAATATGAAATGCTTTGTATGCGAGACTTTTGAATGCGAAAAGTTTTTCCACAACCTTGAAGCGGAGTTAAGCGATGGTTTAATTTTTCGTGTAGTATATTAATCATTGGAACGATTGTTCCTGAAAAATTAAATATGTGTCAAAATGCCCAACTTTTATCGTAACTATTAATTTGAGTCAACCGGCAACATAACGGAAACATTTAACTTTTGAGACTATACATCGCTAAACTATTTGTTTTCAATTGGTTAGATATTTTTTTTTAGTGGCATCTTTTTTGCTACACTATCTAAGTAGTAATAATGTTAATGTGCGATTTTCCGCAGTAGCCAAACAACCAATTTAATATATTGATGAAGATAAAGCAGATCGAAATTTGGGTAGATTGTGACAAATAGTTGACATAGACAAATTCCGCAAATTTATTTACTTTTGGTATGGCTATGATGGTAGAAACCATTGAGATTGTATAACTATTTATTTGGAGACCAGAAATTTTATGAAAGCTATTAAACATTTTGAAAAAGGCTTGACATACGTTGCAAGCGGCGCATTTAAGGCGATCAAATCGGTTAATCAATACAAACCGAATCCGTCATTTACCCCAAAATGGTCGGACAAGCCCTTGCTTAAATCTTGGCAAAAAACAAAACCTACACTAGGCTTTCCCCGAACGACCGATTCGCTTTGCCCGAACTGTGTCATTGAGGCGCGCGAAGACATTTTGAGCGGCAAGCAGGATGTTTCACTGTTGGTGAATGAGAAAGTCGGTGAAATTAAAGCGCAAATCATTGAACGCAACGGGGAAATATGGATGATTAAAGATTGTGCGACGCACGGTCACTTTGAAGATTTGATGGCGATTGATTCGGGCTTTTTGAAGCACATTGAGGGTTTATTTCCGGGACGCGACATTCAAGCGCACAACGACGAAAAGCTGCATAATCACGGTTCCTCGACCATCAAATACGGACGCGGCGCGGTGTTGACGGTTGATTTAACGAATCGCTGCAATATGATGTGCGACCCGTGTTTTATGGACGCGAACCAGGTCGGATTCGTTCACGAACTTTCGATGGAAGATGTCAGTGAAATCCTCGACAACGCGATTTCAATCAAACCGCGTCGTCAAATGTCGGTGCAGTATTCAGGCGGCGAACCAACGCTTTCGCCCTACTTTTTAGAAGCTATTCGCTATGCCCGCAAAGTTGGTTACAACTCGGTGCAGGCGGCGACCAATGGAATTGAGTTTGCTAAATCGAAAGAATTTTGCCGCGAAGCCGCCGAAGCCGGATTGCGATTCGTCTACCTGCAATTTGACGGAATCGGCAATGATGCGAACTCGCATCGTCAGATCGGCAACCTTTTTGATGTTAAGTTGCGAGCGATCAATAATTTGCACGAAGCCGGCGTTGATATTGTTCTCGTCACAACCTTGGTCAACGGTGTAAATAACGATCAGGTTGGAACGATTATCCGCTTCGCTCTGGAAAATCCGAAGAAAGTTTCGTTTGTGTCATTTCAACCCGTTTCATTTACCGGACGCGACGAACACATTACTGAACAGCGTAGATTGCAGCAACGCTATACGCTTTCGCATCTGGCTTTGGACGTGCAAAAACAGGTCGGGATTACCGAACCGACGCGCGATTGGTTCCCGCTTTCTCTGATGGGCGCGTTCGCCGATTTTGCAGATGTCGTTCACGGTGAAGATTCCGAATGGGGACAAGTTTCCTGCGGATGTCACCCGAACTGCGGTGTCGGAACCGCCGTGATGATCAATAAAGATACAAAAGAGATGGCTCCGGTTCCGCAATTTCTGAACATTCAGGATTTGGTAACGGATATGAAGCACATCACCGACACGGCGCGCGGCAAGTGGTTTTCAAATATGATGATGGGACTCGCGCTTTTGAAAAATTACAATCCATACGGCGCACCCGACAGTTTAACGCTCGGCGGAATTTTGAAAAAGTTTGATAAATCTTTCGGCTTATCTGGCAAAGATTACGGAAAAGTCGGCGGCGACCGCACGGTCGAAGACATCGAGAAACGTCGTCAAGACCCCTGGAATTTTTTGTTTATTGCCGGAATGTGGTTTCAGGATTTGTTCAATTACGATTTCCGCCGCACCGAAATGTGCATTATTCCCTACGGAACGCAGGAAGGCGAAATTTCATTTTGCGCTTATAATACGGGCATCGGCTGGAGAAATATTATCGAACATATGCACCAGAACGCGACCGTCGCCCAGTGGTATAAAGATCACGGACGGCACGAAGTTTTTGCTCGCGGCAAAGAAGTGGATATGGGAGACAAAACGCATAATTTGATTTTGAATGAAGTTGATTTATCGCGCCCGGATAAACCGGAAATGGAAGGACCCAAAACGGCTGCCGAAGAAATGCAGATGATGAAGAAACTTTACCAGCAGATGGTGATGGAAAAAAACAGCATCAAGGGCGACAATCTCGTCCAGATCGGCGGAATCAAACGCACCAAAAAAGATACGGCGGAAGGCGCAAAAGCGTAGTTCGACTTTATTAACTGAAAGAAATCGCGGGGATATTATTAAAAAAATGTCTCTGCGATTTTTTTGTTTTGATTGAGGTTTCTCTAGCTAAACAACTTTTTCCGGCAAATACTATTTGTCAGATTCATTGATAAATTTTGTGCCGCCGATTCGACAACAAAGCCTGTAACAACAATTAGATAATCGCCGGCAGGCAACTATTTTCTTTTCCAGACAACAAAAGAATATAATTTTTCCAGTTTTCCCTCAATTTCACAGCAATTTTTATTTGACTGGCGTTCTTATAAAAAGCATCAGGCGCAAGACGTAATGCCTCAATAAAAAGTTACAGAAACTCAATAATTAGACATTTCTGTTAGAAGTGGGTTATCAAGCGGCGAAAAGTAAAGATTATGGGGTCAATGACTGTGCCGGTTGTTTCGAGAAACAACCGGTGATTGACCGTC
>JAJAZE010000522.1 GCA_026785925.1 Pyrinomonadaceae bacterium | reverse complement strand
ATAAAATCGTAAGGTGAAAATTCTCCGCTGTTGAAACGCGAACGAACTTTTAAATAATGTTCGTAACCGTTATTGTCTGCCTTGCTTAAAAGTTCGCCTTCCTTTTCAAGGTAACTTTTCATCAAAAGCACGGTTATTGTTTTGTCCTGGATTCCTTTGTAGAAGTTTATGATATGCGGATTTGTGTCATTGAGAATTGCTTGTTCGTGTCCTGAATTAAAAGCGACAACGCCCGTTCCTAAAAACGGCTCTATCCATTTGCCCTTTACCTTCGGGACAAGTTCCATAATCCAAGGGACTAACTTAGTCTTTATGCCTTGGCTTTTTATCGGCGGAACGATTACTTTCATTTCGTTTTCTTTTTGGAAGTTCTCGAAACAATTTTATCCCAAAGGTCTGCTTTGCCTTTGAACTCCAAAAAGTCTTTGAGAGTCGTGATTTTTGTTGCTTTGCCGTCCTTAACCATTGTCGCAGAACCGTAATTTATCCAATATTCGTCAAACCACTCTTCGCCCAACTGACTAAAAACTCCGTTTTCATTTTTCAGGTCTTCAATATCAACGATTGAGCCGATGTTTGCCGTGTTTCCAGAACCTTGTTTATCGCTGGCAATTTTCCATTTTTCAGCGGCAAAAAAATCAAAATCTTTTATGACGGAAGTAATAGACTTTAAATTTTTTACGGTTGTAACTTCTCGTTCTCCGACTTTTTTGTTGGGCGTGTCGCGTTCTTCCTGAAGCTCTTCAACCTGATAAATATCCGTTTCAGGGAAATCTTCGCTGGCAACAGTTCTCGAATAGATAACTCCAAGACAATAATGTCCCAAGTATTGATTGTAAGGAAATTGAATGTTCTTGTTTTTATCTCTTTCCTTAAAATACGCGCCGTGACTGCCCAAAGTAAATCCTGCTGTTTTGTCGTTTCGTCTAAAAGTCGTTTTGATGTCGAGTGCAAATTTCACTGCTTCGTTTTTGCTATCTACAAATGTTATATCAGGATACCAATTTTGTTTTTCAGCAAATACGATTTTGTAACCGTTGTCTTCCGCAAATTTTAGCAGTTGCGGAAATATATGAATTTCTAGAATTTTAGAGATGATTTTTGTGTCGGCGGAGATTGTATAAATGTTTTTGAAAACATCAATAAAACCTTTTACAGTCCAGTCGCCATCATCGCTTGAAACGTATCTCTCCAACTTGTTAGCAAACTTATCAAGCTCCTTTTTGAAGTCCGCTTTATATTTGTTTTTGTCAATCAAGTTCATAAGTGAAAAGCACTGAAAATTCCTACGCGCCCGGTTCGATTGATTTGATTGTTCCTTTTAATGATTTTCTCGCGCTGATTTGCATAATGTTTTTATTTTGCCACGAAATATATTTAGATTTCTTTCCTTAATCGTTTTTATCTGCATATTTTATTACTAACTCGTCTTCAAACCCGAAAATAGTTAATGCCTGCTTGATTCTGTCAAATTTAGCTTCGTTATTCAGATGAGACTCTATAAAATATGTATCGTTCAAACTCACTGCTTGTCTTAGATTATCTTCCACAGGATTTTTGGATAAGCTGATTTTTTGACCAATTTCCGATGCGAAAAATGTTTCGGGTTGTAAATCAAAAAGTTGCCTAAAAATCTCAACATAAAGTTTTGCAACTTGAGTAATTTCAAGTTTTTGGTTGAAAAAGATGGCGTATTCCAATTTTTTGTGTTTTGGTTCTTCTGCATCAAAGATATTTACTTCATCATTTGTGCCTTCAGATTCAATTTGAATATTAGGAAATTCCCAGATTTGTAAAAATCGCTTGGCTACATTTTCTGCTCGCTTTTCTATTTCTTCCTTATTCCAAAAATCTTTCTCCTTTAAATCTCTATTAAGCCAAAGCCGACTGAACTTATAACCTTGTTCTTTATTATCCAAGTTCATATCTCTCTTTTCGACAAACGGCTTATTGCTGAGCCTTCCATTATTGCCGGATAAAGTTAAATTTCCGATAGTGTTTAAGTAATTTTCCTTGATGAAATCATATTCGTCCTGTCCTAGTTCGATTTTCCATTTTGGGTCAGGATTTTGCGGAAATATATGTTCAATCGTAATGTCCGAGTTACCTTCAATTAAAACTGGTTCATTATTTTGGTAATTCTCAAGGCGTTCAAGCAAGTAAGTTCTATTTCTGGGATTTATGTTATAAACATCTTTTTCTTTCAGGGCATTGATGGTTTCCGTATTTCTCGGAAACCGTTGAACACCAGAACGCTGAAGAAGGGATTGTTGTATGGAGTGAAGATATTTGTCTTTATCAATTTTGTCATAAAGACTCATAAATATTTTGTTCAAAGCGGCAGTCGGTAAGCCCAAGATAAATCTTCTCCAAGTAAATGATTGAACTAAATTCAGAACTGAAATAAATGTTTGTTTATCAATTTCGTTGTTTGAATAGTCTTGATAAACTTTCATTAGAAAAGGAAAAGCCACGTTTATCTCAAGTCTGTTGATATATTCAAGTTGTGTTCTCACATCCTTGTCTGTCTCATTTTTGGGGTTAATCAGCTTATTATAAAACTTAACTAATAATTTGAGTTCGGTTAGGATTGATTCAAGTTCTTCAATAGTTGTGGTAGGAAACTGCGACTTAAACTTTGTATGAACATCGCCTTTATTGGGAATTTCCTTATTTATTAAGGTTAGATAATCTCTTATAAAATCCGAAACTCTGCTTTTGTTTGACTTTTCATCTTTGGCATTCTGCTCAATCACTTCCCAAAAACTCTTATAAATCTTTTCTTGATTAGTTCTCGAAAGCCCCATCAGAATGTAATTCCTAATAAGGTCTGCTGGAGAAAGTTCAAGTCCCGTTGAATTAAGGCTTTCAAATATTCTTTGTGGGTTGTCTTTTTGACGGTCGAGAGCAATATCAACAACGATTAGCTTTGATAACCCTCTTTGGATTGTCTCAAAATTTTCGCGGGAGATGTTGGATTTAAAGTAATTGAAATTTTCTATTATTTTGGAATAATCCTTAAACTCCTCTTCGTCTTCTGAATTAAGAATATGTCTTAAAGCGTTTTTATTATTTTCAGTGGGTTTGAGTTTCAGTTTTTCTGTTTCGGGAGCAAACTCGTTTATAAGATAAGTTTTGTGTATTCGATTGACTAATGTAGGATTGCCCATTTTCTTAGCAAGCCTGTATAAAGCAATGAAAATTAAAGTTAGCGTCGTAAGTCTCTGTTGCCCATCAATAATAGTAAGTTCTGTGAGTCCTGAAGCTGTATAAACATCATCGTGAACATAAACGATGCTGCCAATAAAGTGAGCATTAATTTTATCGCTTTTTCCTGCTTCAAGAATATCGAGAAGAAGTTGTTTGCATTGAACCAATGTCCAATCATAGTTTCTTTGATAAACAGGTATAGCAAAAGTAGTTTCATTAGTCGCTAAGAATTTATCTACTTTAGTTTCATTTGCCTTCATAATATAAATTTCTATCCTCGTCTTATGATTTCGCTTTTATATTAGTTCAATTTATTGTCCAAATAAAAAGGACGAAGCCGAAACTTCATCCTTCATCATTCCTAATTCAACCGTCAAACTTACGCCGAATAGCCTTTCGCGCCGTCGAAGTTGTAGAGATTTTCGGTTTTCACAACGTCTAATCCGGCTTCGTTAAAGCGTTGCAGAAGCGAAATCAGTTGGTTTTTGTCAACCGTGTTTCCTTCGCCCGCGTCGGCGACGAAACGGCAGCGCCAGTGGTCAACGGTGAAGGTGTCGGGCATACCGTTCGGGTAAACTTTTACGCCGCGATTGGCGATGGTTTGCAGTTTTAAGCCGTCGCCGTTGACCGCTTCGACTTTTCCGCCGAGTTCGTTTGCCACGCCGTAGAATGAACCTTTCCACCAATCAAGGAAGATGTCCACGCCGACGAGTTCTTTCTTCTGCGGTTCGGGCGACGAGAAAATCGGTTTTTCTTCGCGCGGTTCGGCTGTCGTCTCAGTCTTCAAGTTTCAATTCAATAATCGAATTTATGGTTACGGATTTTTGTTGTTTAATCGCTTCTGCCAGAAGCGTCTTCAGAGTTCTTCGGGCTTCTTCGAGATATTCCAGTTTTTGTTCGGAGATTGCGTCCGGTTCGCCAAATCGTTCTTTGGAACTCCAGTTTTTCCGATTATGAAGTTTATTTGGCTATTTAACAATTCCAGAAGAATTTCCCGCGCTTCTTCCGGCGCGAAAGTTCCTTTAATCAGATTTACGGTTTCTGTTTCATTCATAACGACTTTTTTATTCAATCGCTGAATGCACGAGAGGCTGCGCGAGACGGTTTGCGAAGAACGTATCGTATTTACCAACTCGCAAAATTGAAGAAGGACAAAGCCGGCTTCGTCCTTCTTCCTTCAAATTACTGCCCCTGACCGAGCGCGTAGCCGGCTTTGCCGTCGAAGTTGTAGAGGTGTTCGGTTTTGATAAAATCCAAACCGTTCGCCTCGAAGCGTCCGAGCAGATTGATGACTTGCTGTTTGGTCAAAATTCCGCCGTCGGTGTCGGACATAAAGCGGCATCGCCAATGGTCAACGCAAAAGGTATCGGGCTGACCGCCGGGATAGACTTTCGTGCCGCGGTTGGAAATCATCACTAATTTTACGCCGTCGCCGTTGACCTTTTCGACCAGCGGACCGAGTTCGTCAGCCGCGCCGAAAAATTTGCCGTTCCACCAATCAATGAAAACGTCCACGCCGACCAAATCTTTTTTCGCCTGCGTCGGCTGGCTGTAAAGCGGTTTGGTCGCGGTTTCGCCGGATTCTTCGATTGTTTTATATTCGACCGCTTTCAAAGTTTCCGGTTTTTGCCCCAAACGAGCGACGACGGCTTCGGCAAATTCGCGCGTACCGACTTTTTCCCTCGACGTGCCTTCGCGGAAAATGTCGTAGGTGTGAACGCCGTCTTCGATTGTTCTGAGCCAGGCGTTGTGTGCGAGCGTAGCGATGTCCGGCTGGTTGATGTGAATCAGCATCAGAATCGCGCCCAAAAATAAACCCGACGGATTCGCTAGGTTTTGTCCGGCGCGGCGCGGCGCACTGCCGTGAATCGCTTCAAACATCGAAACCGCTTCGCCGATGTTGGCGGAACCGGCGAGTCCGACCGAGCCGGTCATTTGCGCTGTGACATCCGACAAAATATCGCCGTAAAGATTCGGCATCACGATAACGTCGAAATTTTCCGGCGTGTCAACGAGTTTCGCCGCGCCGATGTCAACAATCCAATCTTCGGCGGTAATATCCGGGTATTCGGGCGCGATTTCCTTGAAAACGCGGGCGAACAAACCGTCGGTCTGCTTCATAATGTTGTCTTTGACAAAACAGGTGACTTTTTTGCGGTTATTCTTTTTGGCGTATTCAAAAGCGTAACGGACGATTTTTTCGCAGCCCGGACGCGAGATGAGTTTCAAGCATTGCTCGACCATATCGGTTTGCCGATGCTCGATGCCGCCGTAAGTGTCTTCTTCATTTTCGCGGACAATCACCACGTCCATCACCGGATTTTTGGTTTTGACAAACGGGTGATACGAGACGCACGGGCGAATGTTGGCATACATTCCGAGCGTTTTTCTGACCGTCACGTTGAGCGATTTAAAACCGCCGCCCTGCGGAGTTGTAATCGGAGCTTTCAGAAAAACCTTTGTTCTTCTCAAAGATTCCCACGATTCAGGCGCAATTCCGGCGGTATTGCCCGAAGTATAAACCTTTTCGCCGATTTCAATCGTTTCGATGTCGAGCCTCGCGCCCGCTTCTTTTAAAATATGCAGCGTCGCTTCCATAATTTCAGGACCGATGCCGTCGCCGTGCGCGACTGTAATAGGTGTATTTGACATAAATTTTTACAAAATCCTCAATAGATAAATTCTTTTCAACAAACCAAAAGTGCAATTTAAACACAAATCGGCAAATCACGCAAAGCAGACCTGAAACCGGAACGGAAAATATCTCCTGAAATTATTCCTGAAAATTACTACCCGAATGGGTGGTGCTTATCGCGCACGCTTCATTTACATTTATTTCCGATTTCCGCACGTCGCCGGTATCGGCGGCGTAGCCGATACCGGCGTTCTCGTGTTTGACCCGCTGCCGCTGAACAACGGCGAAAAAAGCTGGAAAACCAGGTCTTGGCTGGACGAATTCCTCGCGCACTCGGCGACGGGTCGTTAGACGCAAATTTGTTGTCTCCGCCGTGAGAAACCACGACAGTATTTTAATCGTGTAATGTTTTTTTCTGAGGTCATCTCCAAATAAGAAAACTAAGCACCAAAGCAAAAGTAATGAAGCATTTTGCTTTTTGTTCAGAGTCCACGCTTGAGCTTGTCTTCCGCCAGCGAAGCGCGGCGAAAACGCAAAGTGCGTTCCGCGTTTGGACTCTGAACTTTTCAAAATACCTTGAAACTTTTGCTTACCTGCTTAACTTATTCAACGAGTGTCCGATGGTTGGTTTGATAAATTATTAAATCAGCCATCGGGCATTTTACTGCGATGTGAGAAAACGGATGAGCCGGACAAATCGCCGCTTTGAAGGTTTTCGATTTCCTTCGCCAATTCAAAATCATTCTGCGTCAAACCGCCCGCGTCGTGGGTCGTGACGGAAAATTCCGCGTAGCCCCAACCGAAACGAATATCAGGATGATGGTCGCGCTGTTCGGCAATCGCGCCGACTTGGTTGACGAAACTCAATGCGGCAGTGAAATTGGCGAATTCAAATCGCTTTTCCAGATTAACGTCTTCAATTTTCCAATCCTTTAAATCGCCGAGAGCCGATTTGATTTCGTCTTCCGACAGTTTTTTCCGCGCCATTAGTTTTTAACTCCTTCATTTTTTGGTTATACTTTGCTTTTTACTATAACGATTTTACTTGCGGTTTTTCAAAAATGCGTTTTTATTCCAAATTTATTATTACACTTTCGGTTATTTTTATTTTCGCGTGTGCCGATGTTGAAAAACCATCCACGCCACTCGAAACGCTCAAGGCTTACACAGCGGCAATCAAGAAGAAAGATTTGACAACGATGAAATTGCTTCTGTCCAACGCTTCGCTGAAAATGGCGGAACAGGAAGCTAAATCTCAGAACGTCACGCTCGACGAAGTGGTCAAACGCGAAACTTTATTCGGCGAAAATCAGAAAACGGTCGAATTTCGCAATGAAAAAATTACCGACGACAAAGCGACCATTGAAATGAAAGATTCATACAATAAATGGAGCGTCGTGCCGTTCGTCCGCGAAGAAGGCGTTTGGAAAATTGACAAACAAGGCGTTGCCAACCAAATAATGCAGGAGTTCGAGCAAAATGATAAACGCCTCGACGACCTCATTAATCAGGGCAGACAGCCGTAGAAAGTAAAAAGGCAAAAGGCAAAAGTGAAATCAGTTCAGATGTCGAACATTTAACCCATTTCCAACTTTATGAAAATTTACCAAATAATGATTATCGCGCTGGTTGCGCTGGTTGTTTTCGGGTGCGGCAGCGATAAATCAGTGTTTGTGGCGCAAACCGTCAGCCCGACCGATACTTTGAAAAATTTTATCGAGGCATCGAAGAAAAAGGATGTCGCGGCGATTAAGAAAACCCTGTCAAAAGGCTCGCTCGAACTGGCTGAAAAATCCGCTGAAATGCAAAATACAACGATTGAAGAGCTTTTCAAGCGCGACAACGCCGAAATGCTTAACGAAGTGCCGGAAATCAGCAGCGAGAAAATCGCGGGCGAGACGGCGAGCGTCGAAGTAAAAGACCGCACGGGCGGTTTTGAAACGATTCCGCTGGTCAAAGAAAACGGCGTTTGGAAACTCGCGTTCGATAAATATCAGGAGGCGATGATGGAGAAAATGCGGCAGGAAATGAAGCTGCCCGAACCGAAAAACGCTCAACCCGACAACGCCGATTCTTCACTTCCGGCTGGCAACAAAACAAAAACGGATAAATAATCAAAAACAAATTTCAGAGGAAAAATCTCGTGGCAATTATCAAACCTTTTCGCGCATTGCGTCCGACCGGCGAGTCGGCAAAGGCAGTTTCCTGCGTTCCTTACGATGTCGTTTATGAGAGCGAAGTCCGGCAGTTGATCGAAGCCAATCCGCTCAGTTTTCTGCGCGTGACGCGCTCAGAAGCCGAATTTCCTGAAAACTCGAATCCGCCGGAAGCTCAGGTTTTTGAACGCGCATCGGAAAATCTGCGTAAATTTATTGACGAAGAAATTCTCGCCTCCGAGTCTGCGCCCGGCGTTTATATCTATCGTCTGGAGTCGGAAACGCACGCGCAAACCGGCGTGGTCGCCTGCTGTTCACTCGAAGAATACGAAAGCGGGAAAATTAAGAAACACGAAAAAACGCGCCCTGATAAAGTCGAAGACCGCACCGCCCATATGTTGGCGGTCGGAGCGCAGACCGGTTTGATTTTTCTCGCGTTTCGCAACACTGAGCGACTCCGCCGTTTGATTGACGAAGCGAGCCGAGCCGAGCCGCTTTACGATTTTTACTGCCCGAGCGGTATCAAACAAACGGTTTGGCGCGTCGCCGTGCCGGAAGATTTCGTCGCGGCTTTCGAGGAAGTCCCGGCGATTTATATCGCCGACGGTCATCACCGGATGGAAAGCGCGAACCTGGCGCGAAAGAAAATGATCGAGAAAAACGCGGTGCGGCACACCGGCGCGGAAGAATATAATTTCGTCGTCGCCGGAATGTTTCCGTCCGAAGATTTGCGGATTATGGCGTATAATCGCGTCGTCAACGACTTGAATAAGTTGAGCGAAGGAGAATTTTTAGACCGTGTGCGCGAAAATTTTACCGTCACCGAAACGAGCCGGAAAGTTCCTGAAAAGCGCGGCGAGTTTTGTTTGTATATGAACGGTCAATGGCGAAAACTAAAGTTTAATACCGACTTTGCTCCTGAGCTGAATGTCATTGAAAATCTGGATGTCAGCATTTTGCAGAACTATTTGCTCGCGCCTGTTTTGGATATTGACGACCCGCGCACGAATACGCGAATCGGCTTTGTCGGCGGCGCACGCGGCACGGCGGAACTCGAAAAATTCGTTCACGAAGGCAGGGCGAAGTTAGCGTTTTCGATGTTCCCGACGACGATGGAAGACCTTTTCGCCGTCTCGGATATGGGCGAAATAATGCCGCCGAAATCTACCTGGTTCGAGCCGAAACTGAAAGACGGGCTTCTCGTTCATCTAATATAATTAGAAGTTACGCAGTTGAAAAATAAAGGCATATTTTAACAGGATGGACAGGATCAACAGGATCAACCAACAATTCGGCAAATCCTTTTTTTTATCCTGACCATCCTGTCCATCCTGTAAATTTTTCTTTCAACTGCGTAACTTCTAATAATAAAGAATCACGAATCTCAAATTACGAGTTTCAAATTGAAAACAGGCATTCGTCATTTGAAATTCGTCATTGAAATTTATGCTCGAAACCGAACGGCTGATTTTGCGTCCGCTGGTTGAAGACGACGTTGACGCGATATATGCGATGCGAAGTGACGCGGACGTAATGCGGTTTATCCGTGAGCCGCAAAATCGCCGCGAATCAGCCGATTGGATCAATCTCGTTTCAAGCCGCTGGCACGACGAAAAAATCGGCTTTTGCGCGATGATTGAAAAATCGTCGAACGAATTTGTCGGCTGGTGCGGCATCTGGCGGTTGAAAGAGACGAAGGAACTGGAAATCGGTTACGCCGTCGCCAAAGATTTCTGGGGAAAAGGTTTGGCGACCGAAGCCGCGCTCGAATTTCTCGGTTACGCTTTTGAAGAATTAAGTCCTGAAAAAATCGTTGCCGTCGCGCAGCCTGAAAACGCGCCGTCGCGCCGCGTGATGGAAAAACTCGGAATGAGTTATGATTACACGGGCGTATTTTACAGCAGCGATTTGGTTTGTTATTCGATTACCAAAAAAGAATTCAAACAGGATGAACAAGATGAAAAATAATTCATCCGGTAAATCCTGTTCATACGGTTAAAATTTATGCTTGAAACCGAAAGACTTTTGATGCGCGGATTTACGACGGAAGATGTGCCGCGTTTAATTGAAATGCGCTCCGACCCGGAAGTCAATCAATATCTCGGCGGCGTAAAGATGCAGAACGCCGAAGCGATTACCAAGCGCAGCCGATTTTATATCGAGTGCATCGAGAAATACGGTTTCGGAATGAGCTTGATGACTTGGAAACCGACGGGCGAAACTATCGGTTGGAGCGGTTTGCAGCCGCTGGAGGAAACTTCGGAAATCGAAGTCGGTTACGGAATGATTAAGGAATTCTGGAGCAGAGGCATCGGTTACGAATGTGCGAAAGCGTGGCTCGATTTCGGTTTTAACGAGAAAAATCTGGAAAGAATCGTCGCCGTCGCCTATCCCGAAAACACCGGCTCGTGGCGAATTATGGAGAAACTCGGAATGAAATACGAAAAAACCGCCGCCCACTACGGCGCGGACTGCTTTTTTTACGCGATTTCCAAAGACGAATTTGACAAAATAAATAGTTGATGCCGCCACGCGACCCAATCAAAATCGTTATCGCCGTCGTTTTCACCGTCTATTTTTTGTGGTGCGCCTACGCGCCCGAAAACGCCTTTTTCACGCATCTGATAAATCTGCCGATTCACGAAGCCGGACACGTTTTGTTTCGCATCTTCGGCGAATTTATCGGAATCGCGGGCGGCTCGCTTTTGCAGATTCTCGTTCCAATCGTCTTTTTCGGTTATTTCGTCTATTACAAAAAACCGTTTTCAGCGGCGATTGTGCTGTTCTGGGTCGGCAATAATTTTCTCGACGTTTACGTCTACGCCAATGACGCGCAAATAATGCAACTTCCGCTGTTGAGCGGTTTGACCGGCGCGGAAGGCGGCTTTCACGATTGGAATTATCTTTTGACGGAAACCGGACTGCTGGAAAAAACTCGTCTGATCGCCAAACTTTTGCGGTTCACGGGGACTTTAATCACCGTCGCGGCGGCAGTCGGCGCGTTTGTGTATGCGACCAAAGGCGAAGAAATTGTTTCAGAGATAGAATTATGAAAGCGACATTGATTACGGGCGCGTCCGGCGGCATCGGCGAAGCGTTTGCCAGAAGATTGGCGGCGGAAAAACACAATCTCGTGCTGGTCGCGCGTTCGGAAGACAAACTGCACGAATTGTGCGACGAGCTAATGCTCAAACACCAAATCACCGCGCATTACGTCGCTATTGATTTGATAGATTACGAAGCCGACCGGCGACTTTACGAAGAAACCGAAAAGCACGATTTGGAAATTGAGTGGCTGATTAACAACGCCGGTTTCGGTTCGATGGGTGATTTCGCCAACCTCGAACTCGAAAATGAAATGGAGATGATCAGCCTGAACATTATGGCTTTAGTCGCGCTGACGCATCGCTATTTGCAGCAAATGCGAACGCGAAAAAGCGGCGTAATTATCAACGTCGCTTCGACGGCGGGCTTTCAGCCGATTCCGTTTATGGCGACTTACGCGGCGACCAAAGCCTTTGTCACTTCGTTCAGCGAAGCGATTAGCGAGGAAAATCGCCCGCACAACATCATTGTCACGGCACTCTGTCCGGGTCCGACCGACACGAAATTTTTCGATGTCGCCGGCGCGGAAGCATTTAAATTGAAAGGAATGCAAACGCCCGAACAAGTCGTCGAAGCGGCTTTGAACGGTGTCAAAAGCGGCAAAGCCTCGGTCGTTTCGGGCTGGAAAAATTACATCGGCGCAGTTGTCGGAATGTTTGCGCCGAATTTTCTGGTCACGCGCACGATTGCTAAAGTCTTGCGCCCGAAAGTTGAAAATAAGCAATGAAGTTCACGGTTCTCGGCAGCGGTTCGACCGGCAACTCGGTCGTTATCTGCACCGAAAAAACAAAAGTTCTGGTTGATGTCGGTTTGAGTGCCAAAGAAACTTTGCGGCGGCTCGCGCTGGTCGGCGTTGACTTCTGCGAACTCGACGCGATTCTCATCACGCACGAACATGGCGACCACGCGGGCGGTTTGCGCGTATTGCTGAACACGGTCAAATGTCCGGTTTTCATTTCCGGCGCGACGCAAAACGCTTATCTGCGCGAAAAAGCCAACAAATCAAACGACGAGCCGCAGAAACGCGCCGATGCCGTGAAAAACCGCGTTGTCGAAATCGAATCGAGCTGCGATTTTCGCATCGGCGACATTGATTTCGAGCCGTTTTCGGTTCCCCACGACGCGGCGGACAATTTCGGTTTCGTGGCGCAAAGCGCGGGTGTCAAAGTGGCGACCGTGCTGGACTTCGGCTGTTTCACGACTTTGATAAAAGACAAGTTGCGGAACTGCGACGGCATCGTCATCGAATCGAATCACGACCGCGATATGCTGAAAACCTGCCCGATCTACAGTTGGGATTTGAAGCAAAGAATTCTGTCGCGCAGCGGACATATTTCCAACGAAGATTTAGCCGAATGGCTGACCGGCGAATTTGACGGCTCGGCGCGTGAAATCGTTTTAGCGCATCTTTCGCAACGCGCCAACGAACCGCATCTGGCGCGTCTAACGGCGCAAACCGCTTTGAAAATGCGCTCACCGCTTTTCCAAACCGAAACTAAAGTGACGATTTCCTATCATCGTGAGCCGACTGAATGGATTGAGTTTTAATTACTGATGTTACGCAAAACTGCGGCTGTGCCGCCTGATGTGCGGAAAGGCTGTGCCTTTCCGCCAATTATTGTTAATAATTCAGCGGCTGCGCCGCCCGTTTGGAGGCGCAGCCTCCAAATATCTTGAGAACCGCCGACGGAAAGGCACAGCCTTTCCGCACATCAGCGGGCGTAGCCCGAAAAAAGCCGCTCTGCGTAACATCAGTTAATTAAAAAGCGCATCCGAATTCGAGTGCGCTTTTTTCTGAATTATCTAAAGTATCTGCCATACACTAATTACGAATCTGCTCTAAATTATTGAGTAAGCCGGCTGAAGAGTTGGCTAATGCCTGCCGAAGTTTTTTAGGGATCAAATGGATTATTCCCTTCGATAAATAACAATGAGGAGTAATGTCTAACTCGTCAACTGCCGATAGATATTCGGCATTCGCTCCGGCAAACTCAAAACATCGTCAATAATCGTATAGCCGACATCGCTGTATAAATCCTTCAATTCAAACTCCGATTCGCGGTCAACGGTGATGCAGAAATTTTCTAAGGAATGATATAATCGGCGGCGAGGTAATTTTATGACAAAAACGGTCAGTATCAGTGAAGCGCAAACTCAGTTACACGGCTTGCTCGCCCGCGCCCGCGACAACGGCGACGAAATAATCATCGAAGAAAACGGCAGACCGCTCGCCAAAATCACGCCGATTGAAAAACCGGCTGTCCAAAAACAACGAGTTTTAGGTTTGGGCAGAGGCGAGGGTTATTTTATGAGTGATGATTTTGACGACGAATTACCCGATGAATTTTGGGGTTTCGATAAAGAATTATAAAATTAATGCCTGATTGGAATAAATTTTCTTGTTTATTATTTAACTTCAGTTTCTAAAACTTCTTTGCTTTCTTTTCAATAAACAATTTAAGTTCTTAAAGATTTTGCTCAAACACCGCATCAAAATATTGTCGGAAAAAAATATTTGCTTACTTTAGGATATAATTGTCATTGGTGAATTTTCATGCAGACCTTCAAAAATGAAGCTATTATAAATCCCGATATTTTAGTGTGGGCTAGAGAGTCCGCAGGATTTCGTGTTGAGGAAGCGGCGAAAAAAGCTCAACTTAAATCCGACAAATTAGTAGCTTGTGAACATGGAGAGCAAAGATTAACAATTACTCAACTTCGTAAACTAAGTAATGTTTACAAAAGACCTCTAGCCTTTTTTTATTTGCCGAAACCTCCTGAACCTGAAATTGATTCCAGTATTCAAGACTTTCGTCGTCTTAATGTTGGTGAAGAAAAACAATTTTCGCCTGAACTAAGAGTAGAAATAAGAAAAATTAAATATCGCCGTGAAGTTGCAATTGAAATGTTTAAAGAATTGGAAATTGAGATTCCTGTCTTTAGACTTAGAACGACCTCGGACAGCAATGTTGTCGAAGTTGGCTCCCAAATAAGAAACTTCCTTGAAATCAACCAAAAACATCAAGCTGAAATCAAAAACGAATACGAGGCACTAAATTATTGGCGTGAAGCAGTAGAAGCAAAGGGTATTTTGGTTTTTCAAGCAACACTCAACATTGATGAAATGCGTGGTCTTTCTATCGCTGAGTTTCCGCTGCCTATTATTCTTGTAAATCGGGAACGAGTAGTGAAAGCTCGAATTTTCACGATACTTCACGAATTAACTCATATTATGCTTCGTTCCGTTGGTGTTTGTGATTTGGAAACACAATCCAAAATAGAGGTTTTTTGTAATGCGGTTGCCGGTGAGGTTTTAGTTCCGTCAGAATGGTTAAGCAAAACAGAAATTTACAATCAAAACAGACGCGAAGAAGACTGGAATAAAGAAGCAATTTGGCAACTGGCAGATTATTTCAGTGTAAGCCGTGAAGTAATTTTACGGCGACTTTTAACCAATCAAAAAATCAGTCAATCTTTCTATCAAAGTAAGCGTTATCAATGGCTGAAAGATTATGAAAAATCTCAGAATACGCACACAGATAAAAAAAGTAGTGGTTTTGCTCCGCCTCATACTGACGCAATCAGCAAAGTTGGAAAAAACTTTACTCGACTTGTCGTAAATAGTTATTACCAAAACAAAATTGGTTTATCGGAAGTTTCAGATTATTTAGGAGTTAAAACCAAGCACTTGCCTAAAATTGAACAAGCAGTATTTGGTTCAATGAAAAATAGAAGTTAAATAATGATTTACTGCATTGATACAAGCTCACTAATACACGGTTGGAATGAAAAATATCCGCCAGAAATTTTCACATCTCTTTGGAACGATATTGAAAATCTCATTAAGAATGGAGATTTGGTTTCGACCGAAGAGGTTCTGATGGAGCTAAATGCGGGAAATGATGATTTATCAATTTGGGCATCTAAACAGAACGATTTCTTTCTAACATTAGACAATGAAATTCAAGCAGAAGCCGCAAATATTTTAGCTGATCCGATAAACTCAAAAGTCCTTGACACAAGAAAGGTTGGGAAAAATGAAGCAGACATTTGGGTTATTGCGACTGCCAAAGTTAATAATTTAGCAGTAATCACTGATGAGAAATATGTTCAGCCAATTGATGTTCCAAATGCAAGAAAAATTTCTATAAGAAATGTTTGTGAAAATATAAATGTTCCGCACTTCAATTTTCTAGAATTTATTAAAGACTGTAAATGGAAATACTAACTCGTCAACCGCCGATAAACATTCGGCATTCGCTCCGGCAAACTCAAAACGTCGTCAATAAATTACTTTGATTTTGCCTTAACGTCTTTGTGCAAAACTTCGACAATTTCGCCCCAATGAATTTTTGCTAACGCTTCGTGAACATCCTCAATCATTTCAGCGTGAGTTGTCAGACGATTATGAATGCCCGCAAAACTAAAATTGAAATTTTACGATTCGACAAATTTTGCTGAGATTTTATGTTTGCATCCGCCGTCAGCAAAACATTGAAACCGTTTTCTTCGGCAAGCGTGAGTAATTCGCCGTTCAAAACGTCCGCCCAATTTTGCTCTTGCGTGGTCGCGGTTTCATATTCGGTCAGGTGATTTTTCAGCCGACGATCAAGGTTGTGGTCAAGTAAAATTTTCAATGTGCGGCAACTTCCTTAATCAAAGATTTTTCTGCCATCTCCAAAACCGTAATCGCTTGCTGGCGCGTTACAGGCGGAAAACCTTCGAGAAAGTCTTCCAAAGTTTCGCCGCCTTCGAGATAATCGAAAAGATTTTTTATCGGCACGCGAGTTCCTGCAAACACGGGCGTTCCGCTGACTTTATTGGGATTTACTTCGATAACATCGTTTTTCATAAAGCGATTTTAGCACAAAATCAACTCGTCAACCGCCGATAAATATTCGGCATTCGCTCCGGCAAACTCAAAACGTCGTCAATAATCGTATAGCCGACATCGCCGTATAAATCTTTTAATTCAAATTCCGATTCGCGGTCAACCGTAATGCCTATTTTGAAAAATGTTATAATCGGCGCGAGGTGATTTTATGACGAAAACAGTTACCCTGAATGAAGCCCAAACACAACTGCGAGGCTTGCTGGCTCTAGCCCGCAACAGCAATGAAATAATTATCGAAGAAAACGGCGAACCGCTGGCTAAGATAACGCCCATTGAAAAGCCGAAAGAACAAAAACAGAGAGTCGCCGGTTTGGGCAAAGGAACAATCTGAATGAGCGACGACTTTGATGATGAACTGCCCGACGAATTGTGGGGATTTGATAAAGATTGATAAAGATATAGAGACTTTGAAAGTTTATGCCAACCGTTTCTATATTTTTCGGCATTGTCATTAAAATGTATTTCGACGACCACAATCCGCCGCACCTTCACGCCGAACATCAGGGAGATAAAGCGGTTTTCGATTTTCGCGGAAACATTTTGGCGGGCGATATTAATTCGAGAACGGCAGTGCGTTTGATTCGTGAGTGGATTGATTTACACAACGCGGAACTCGCGGAAAATTGGGAAGATTTGCAAAATGGCAGAGGTTTTCAGAAGATTCCCCCGCTGACATAAGGAGGAAAAATGAAAGATTTGATTTTAGTAACAGCAGCCCGATATTTGTATGATTACACGCTCGAACT
>JAJAZE010000521.1 GCA_026785925.1 Pyrinomonadaceae bacterium | reverse complement strand
CAGTCGTCGAAGCCGCCACGAGCGCGTCGAAAGCGCAGTGGTGATTGGTCAAAATCAACCCTTCGGGCGAGACGAATTCGCCCGTGCAGCCAATTGAAAGGCGCACGACCGCTTCGGACAAACCGCCGCCGTTCGGATTGTAAATCTCGTTCGGGCTGATTTTCAAACCTTTTTCGGCGAGCGGCAGAGCAGCGATTTTGTCGAGCGTGAACATTCCTTCCTCCGCCCGCACGAGCGATGCCGGAATCGCCGAAAACACAAACGCGACGGACAACGCCGCCGCTAAAAAACTTTTTTTATTCAAACGCATTTTTTACTTTTCCTTTTTTAATTGTTCTAGTGATTACGAAATTTTTCGAGTAATTTGATGTTACAACAGACGGCGATTGTTGGACGCAAATAATTGCCGGTCAAAAGAATTATTTTTGATTTTATATCAAAGTTATGCAATTGAAACAAGTTGAATGATTAGAATAGCATTTTCCCCGTTTGATAGTGAACAGTTGATAGTGAACGACGAACGGATACGCCCGCGCCGAATTGTTCGCTGTTCGCTGTCAACTATTCGCTGTTCGGCAAAGAAAATCCGCCCGCTCGATGAACATCACTTTCGTCTTTTTTTTCAACCGCGTAACTTCTATGATAAATTCCCGAACTTTTAAGAAGTCCTGATTTATTCAAACTTACTCTTTGACAAAGCGCGAACCGGACACCAAAAATAGAAACAGAATGCGATTTATCGGAATTGACTTCGGCACCTCGAACTCATTGGCATCGCTGGTTGAAAACGACCGGATTAACTTCGTCAACTTTCCCGACGGCGGCATCAGCAACCCGACGATTTTGTATTTTCCCGCCAAATCGAAACAACATTATATCGGCAACGACGCGGTGCGGCGTTATCTGATCAATCTCGAAGAAAGCGGCAGCGGCGGCAGGCTGATGCTAAGTATCAAAACTATCCTTCCCGAAGCCAAATTCGATTACACGATGGTCGCCGGTTTCGGTCGGCTGACCGCCGAAGATTTGGTCGCTAAATTTCTATCAATTCTCAAGCAGTTCGCCGAAAAACAGTTCGGCGAGCAATTTGACGGCGTGGTTCTGGGGCGACCCGTGCAGTTCAACGAAATCGCCGTCAGCCGTCTGGAAAAGGCGGCGCAGATTGCCGGATTTAAGACGGTCGTTTTCTGGCTCGAACCCGTCGCGGCGGCGTTGGCTTATGAAATGACGGCGGCGAAGGACGAGCTAATCTGCGTCGTGGACATCGGCGGCGGAACGAGCGACGTTTGCGTTATCGAAACGTCCGCGGCGCGTTCCGCCTCGCCCGACCGACTCGGCGACATCAAGGCAATCGGCGGCGTTTATGAAGCGGGCGACGAATTAAACGCGCAAATTATGAAACACCGACTCGCACCCAGATTCGGCGCGGGTTCGACCTTCAAATCCCTCGGCAAAACGCTGCCTTTTCCATCGCATATCATCTACAAACTTTCCAAATGGCATCGCATCAATCTGCTGAATAATCGCGGCGACAAGGAAACGCTGCAATCAATCCGCCCGTCGTCCGACCGACCGGAAGATGTCGAAAGACTTTTGAATTTAATCAATCACCATTACGGTTTTGAATTATTTCGCGCGATTGATGTCGCTAAAAGACATTTGTCGGATGATGATGAGGCAATTGTGAAATTCAGTCCGCTCGATTTGCGCGAAGCGATTGAAATCAAAGAGTTTGAAGAAATGATTGGCGCGGTTGCCGAAAAAATTGAGGCATCTATTCTCGACACTCTGACGGCGGCATCGGTCAAACCGAACGACATCGAGCGCGTCCTGCTGACCGGCGGAACTTCGCAAGTGCCGGTGATAAACCGTTCGGTCATCAAAATTTTCGGTGCAGACAAAATTCTCCGCCCCGACTATTTCAGTTCCGTCGCCACCGGCTTGGGTTACGCCGCGTCGAGATTAAAATAAATATCTAATTCTACTTTGTCAGATTAAAAATTCGCCGCCGATGTTCGCCGATAAACGTCGATATTTTTCCTGATTTTCAGAATTTCAACTGATTTATCCGCGTCATCGGCGTTCATCGGCGGCTAAAATTCTTCTTTCTTAAAGTTTTATCTTAACAATACTTCGGACAGAATTAAGCAGAAATAATTGCAAAATTCCGTAGGTTTTCAAAGTGTTCTTGGTATTTTATCAAAGTTTGCTCTAAACCTAACTTGCCAATAAATAGTTTGAGCAGGTGTTCATTGAAAAATTGTTGTTTAATTGATTTCATCGAAAACGGTTTTGGTTCGCCTGTTCGATTCGCTTCAAAGGCTTTCAATCTTGCCAAATTGACGGTGGCAAACGAAGCGTTCCAATGAAATTCTAATGCTTTTTGGTCTCTCGCCTGACAATCGGCGAGTCCGGCGGATTGCTTGGCATCTCGAATTAAAAACTCAATGGTGAAACGACTGCGATATAATTTTAAGACTTCGGCGGCGGCGATTGCCAAATCGGTGGAAAATAAATTGATGCTTCTTTTTTTGAAACGGGCGATCACCAGTTTGATGTTGCGCTTCAAACTGACCGACCAAACTACTTTTGAAAAGAGTTTGATTTGTTTATGGTCGAGCGTCAGGACGGTTTCTTGAAAGTCTTTGAGGTCAGCCAAATCAACTTTGCCGTCAAACTTTCGTCTGGCTCCGCGCCGTTTTTGGATGCCGCCAAAAAGATATTGCAAATTGGCAGCCGTGCGAAGTTTGCTGATCAGGTGAAAGCCATTCAGACCAACACCGGCGGGCGAATTTGAGTTTGGCATAAAAGCCGTCGGCTAACAGATATTTGACTGCCTTCGGAAAGTGCGGGACTGTTTTCAGAAAGTGTTGAAGATAGAAATCAATGCGGGTGGGACGGCTTTTATCAGTTTCAGCCGCCGCCAAATTGGGCGGAGTTTGTGCCGCCGACAGAGCCAGCGAAGGCTGGTTGGGCTGGTCAATCAAAGAAATAATCGAGAGTTCCAAGCCTTTTTCCACCCGCGAGTGAGAGCCGTTCCAAAACTTGTCGAGACCAAAAGTGTGGTTGCCGCTCTTTTTGATAAAAGACGCATCTTGCGCGACGGCCTCGGGCGACAGAACTCCGCAGTGTTCGCTGATGTTCCGATTCAGAGAAGCAAAACAGAAAGGTTTGCGAAAGTTACGACGAAAAGTTCTCTCATTCAAGTTGGAATGACGGGCGAGAGCAAGAAAGTTAATGGCGGATTGGCAAATGAGCATCGTCTGAAACAAAGATTGAAAAAATAAGCGTTGCGGCTTGTTGATAAAATGCAAGCCGTCTAAAATTTGATTGATAAACAAAGTGAACTCCTGTTAATTACTTGCTTGGTCACAAATAACTAAACTTGAGTTTCGCTTTGTTTGTCAAAATCTGTCCGAAGTATTGTAAAGAGAAAATACTAAAGCAATTTTATAAGGCAAAAAGATTAGTATCCAAAATTGAATGGAGACAGCCTTATTATTACAATTTCAATGAAAAAGATATTTGAGTGCAGACAATTTATTGCAAAACGCGCTCAAAGAAGCGTTAGAGCCGAAACAAAATCGTGATTTATGGATAAAGAGCAAGCTGAACAGATCGCAAAATCTTACGGTGAATTCGTAGAAAAGAAAACCCTTGAATTCTTATTGAAAGAGCCGGTTGAAAAACTTGAAATGATCCGGGACAACTTACCATTTTACAGCCCAATTAATAAGTTCATTCAAGATGTGT
>JAJAZE010000520.1 GCA_026785925.1 Pyrinomonadaceae bacterium | reverse complement strand
TCCGCGCTCATCGGCGAATGCCCCGAATGCAAAGGACAACTCGAACACGCTTCGGGCTGTGATTTCTGCCGCGACTGCGGTTATTCAAAATGTAAATAACCGATAACGGATAGTGGTTAGTTTAAGCAATTTTTACTAACTGCTATCCGTTGAATACAAAGTTAGCCCGCATCTTTTGAACCGAACAATGAAATCAATGGCGATGAAATTTTACTTGACTATTTTTGCTCTTCTTTTCTTTTTTGCCACTTGTACGGCACAAGTAAAAGACAATTCCGAACAACAAAAAAGCATTCGTTCAATTCAAACCAGACCGAGCGCATACATTACTTTTGAGCGATTCGTTGTTGTGAAGCCGCGCTATTTGAGTGAAAGCGAGAATCAAATTCTGCTGCGCTTTCACAATAATTCGGTGTGGAATATAACCGTTAGCGTCAACGGTTGTCGTCCTGAACAAGAGCAGTGTTTAGCATTCTACGAAGTGCGAAGATTACCAAGCTACAAAGATAAAATTAAAGAGTCAGAGATGCCTTCTGGGTATGGTGCTGGCTTGCACGTCAGTAGCGAAAGAACAGTAAAGTCCGGCAGTTCATTTTTGTTCACCGTGTCAAAAGAAAGTCTGGCAGAAGGACTTTATATTGGTGTAGAATTTGGCTATGATTGGGAAGCTAACAGTTCGATCATTCATCAAGCAACATTCTACTCATCTGATTTACCGAAAGAAGAGAAAAAGTAGCTTTATAAAAACGGACGGGCTAACAAATCATTGGACGTGAGGGCGAAACAGCGGCTTTCTTATCACATTGTCTTTTGAACTCAAACGGGCTTGGTGGCGGTTTCGCCCCACGTCAACTCAATCGTTAATGCGCGTCTGCCAAACTTCAATTTAGCGAACTTTTTTACTGCCTATTTACCGAGTGTAATCTGTATGAGATGCTGAAACAATTCGTCGCCGGATGTATCTTGGGTGTTCTAATTACCGACATCTTTGGTTGACGATAAATAAACTCGACAATATCGCCGATTAAATTTTTCAACTTTTCCTTTGCCGTCCAAGTCTAATTCGAGAGAGCAAATTTATCGGTTGTAGGATTTGGATGAAAAAATTATTGTTTTCGAGTATTTTGGTTGTTCTGACAACGACGACTCTTTTCGCGCAGTTTTCCGTTACCGTCAATAATGGCTACGGAAGCGCAAAGTATAAAGGCGCGGCGCGTTTTATCCACATTTGGGCAAACGCCAATCCGCCGAATATGGTTTTTGACCGCTGGACGGGCGACACGCATCTGCTGATTGACCCAACGGCGTGGCACACGCGCCTTAATCCCAAACAAAAAAATATCAATTTGACGGCGACTTTCAAAAACGCGCCCGACTGGACTCCGATTATTGAAACAATCAACGGACGCGAATATCGTTATTATTTTCCTCCGAACGCCCGCGCCGTCGTTTTCCGGTTTCACGGCACGGGCGGCAGCGGCGCGACTTTTTTTAATCGTGTCGAAGACCGTTTTTCGGCAAATAATTTCGCCGCCGCCGGTTTTGCCGTCGTCGCTCTCGACAGCAATAATCGCGTGGATAAGCAGTGGGACAATACCAACAATCCGCCGAATAATGTTGACATCAGCAACGTCCGGGCGATGATTGATTCGTTCGTCGCGCGTGGTTTGATGACGGCAGCCACGCCGGTTTTTTCCACCGGAATGTCAAACGGCGGAGCATTTTCGCCGCGTGTCGCTTACGCGCTGCAATTCAAGGCGGCGGCGGTTTATTGCGCTCAGGGCGGCGCGTATATCAATCTCACGAACGTGCCAACCATCTGGAACGTGGCGCAAAACGACGGCAACGAAAACGTCGGCGCAAACGGAAACAACGCTTCTTTGACTTTTTTTCGGATTTTAGCGGCACGCGGAATCACTGCGCGGCATAATGTTCACCTCGCCTCGCCACTTTACCCGCAGCGTTTTGCCAGAATTCCGGGTTTGACTCTCGCCGATTCGCAAATTATTTTTGACGGTTTGAAAAACAACGATTTTCTCGACCGGGAAAACTATCTGCGCCAAAATCCGGCGATTTCAAATTGGCAAAGCGTGATTCCCGCAATCTACGCACCATATTATCAGGCAATCAGAAGCCAACTCGATGTCAGCTTTGCGGAACACGAGTATTTCAGCGATAACGACGGACAAGTTATCGCCTTTTTTAATGCTCGAACTC
>JAJAZE010000519.1 GCA_026785925.1 Pyrinomonadaceae bacterium | reverse complement strand
GAGTCGAGCGCGACTATCAGGCTCACCGGAAATGTGGTGAATGACGGCACGATTGATTTGCAGGGCGGCGGCGCGAATTGTCCCCAAACGGATTCGATTTTGATTCGCTCGTCGAGCGGAGTTCAGCGCAGTTGGACGGGCGGCGGGCGTTACCGGCTGGTTGACGTTGACGTTCAGGATATGGGCGGCACGGGAACGAAAACGGTTTTCAGCGGCACGAACAGCGGCGGCAATAACGCAAGTTGGATTTTCAATTCCGGCTGCCCGACCGCGCTTTCCATCTCGCCTACGAGCGCAACCGTGCAGTCAGGCACAACGCAGACTTTCACGGCGAGCGGCGGTTTTCCCGATTATACTTTTTCAATTTCAACGAATAATTCCGGCGCGACCATCAATCCGACGACCGGCGTTTATACCGCCGGAACGACCAGCGGCACCGACACCGTGCGCGTGACTGATGTTTTCGGCACGACCGCCGACGCGAGCGTAACCGTCAATTCGTCCTTTTTCGTGACGAATACCAACGACAGCGGCGCAGGCTCTTTAAGACAAGCGATCTTCGATGCCAACAATACGCCCGGAACTCAAATTATCAGATTTAACATTGCCGGAACCGCACCTTTTACCATTACGCCTAATTCGGAACTGCCGGCTCTTATCCAACCAATTATTATTGACGGCACAACGCAGCCGGGCTTTAACGGAACGCCCATCGTCGAGTTAAACGGAACAAACGCCGTAACTAACCCCTGTTTGCGTATATTTGGCGGAAACAGCACAGTTAAAGGCTTGGTCATCAATCGTTGTCGGTTCAGCGCAATTTTCATATTTTCGGGAGGCGGCAGCACGATTCAAGGAAATTATATCGGCACAAATGTTGCGGGCAACGCCGCGCAGGGAAATGGTATTGGCATTACAATTTTCGAGTCTTCCGATAATTTAATCGGCGGCACGACCACCGCCGCGCGAAATGTGATTTCGGGAAATTCGCTTCTTTTGAATGTTCAAGATTCGGGGACCGGAATTCTCATAAAAAGTACTGCCGCACCGAATTTTATACAAGGTAATTTCATCGGAACAAATGCCGCCGGAACTGCTGCCGTCCCAAATGGAGTTGGTATTAGTATCGCTAAACCTAGTCCTGCAACCAGCAGCAGTGGAAACACAATCGGCGGCACGATACCCGGAACACGCAACGTCATTTCCGGCAACACAGAGGTCGGCATCGTTCTTCATGGCACACTCTCGAATCAAATTTTGGGAAACTTTATCGGGACGGATTTAAACGGGTCAGCGGCTGTTCCAAACGGCTTTGGTTTGTATGTTTTCGCCAGCGTATATGACACCAAAATCGGCGGCACGGCAGCGGGCGAGTCGAATGTCATCGCATTTAACAATTTTAGCGGAATTGCAACCATATTTTCTCCCATTAGTCCTTCTGAGAGAAATGCCGTTCGCGGCAATTCTATTCACTCGAACGTATTTGGCGGAATAGACCTTAACGGAGAGGGCATCACGCCGAATGATGCAGCATTTGACGCGGATTCCGGCGCGAACACTCTGCAAAACTTTCCGGTTTTGACTTCGGCGACAACTTCGGGCGGCAACCTAATCGTCAACGGCACGCTGAACAGCAAACCGTCGCAAACCTTTACTGTGGATTTCTATTCGAGCGCGGCTTGCGATGCGTCCGGCAACGGCGAAGGCGAAATCTTTTTAGGCTCAACCAATGTAACGACGGACGCGGGCGGCATTGTCGGCTTTACGGCGAGTTTGCCCGTGACGGTCGCCGGCGGACGATTCATCACGGCGACGGCGACCGATGCGGCGGGCAACACTTCGGAGTTTTCACAATGCCGGGCTGCAAGCGGAGTCCTCCATGCTATTGTTGGTCGTTTGACGAGCGACGGGCAGCCGCTGGCGGATACGGAAGTTCGTATTTCGGGCAGCACCATCGCGCCTTTTTCACGGCTCACCAACAGACTTGGCAATTATGCGTTTTTTTCACTTCCCGCCGGCGGCAATTACACCGTTACACCGGTTAAGCCGGGCTTTCTTTTCTCGCCCGTGAGCCGAACTTACAATAATCTCAGCGCAAACCAAATCAATCAGGACTTTACCGCCGCGCAGCCTAATTTCACCATCAGCGGACGAGTGCAAAGCACGTTCGCCGGAACGACGGCGGCTCTCGGCGGCGTAACTTTAACCTTGAGCAGCGGCGCGACAACGCAAACCGACAGCAACGGCAACTACGTCTTCAACAGCCTGCCGATGGGCAATTACATCTTAACGGCGACGAAAGCGAATTATACTTTTACTCCTTTGTCCCGCACTTTCACGCCTCTCGACAACAACCAGACTGCCAATTTCACAGCGCAGAGTAATACGCTGCTGAACGGGCGCATCGCGTATAACGACGGAAGTGGTTTGAGCATTATGAATGCCGACGGCAGCGCAGCCGTCAGGCTATTTAATGATTCGTTTAGTCCCGCGCTCACTCCGGCAATTAGTCCTAACGGAAGCAAAATCGCCTTTACCAAATATGTGCCGCTAATCGTGAATCCGACGACGACCAGCTATAATTCCAGAGTTTTCATAATGAACTTTGACGGCACGAATCAGCAACAGATTACTCCCGACGGCACAGGAGGTGTTTCAGAGATTTCGCCTGTTTGGTCGCCTGACGGCACAAAGATAGCTTTTGTCAGACGCGGAAGCACATCACAAATTAAGGTCATCAATCTCAATACGTCCGGCGAAACCAGCGTCACTTCATTAGGCAGCGGCGTTTTTTCCATCGGGCGTATAAGCTGGTCGCCGGATGGGACGAAAATAGCTTACGAGGTAACGTCTTTTACTTCTTCCGTCATTCGCGTCATTAATTCGGACGGCAGCGGAAGTGTGCAGGAAATCGCTTCGTTAGCCGGAAAACCATCGTGGTCGCCCGACGGCACGAAAATAGCTTTCATCAAATATGCTTCGGTTAATTCAAATCCCGGCGGGCAAATTGCATTAATGAATCCCAACGGAACAAACGTGAGCATATTGACCAGCGATGCACAGTCAGCGATCAACGAAGTTGATTGGTCGCCGGACGGCGCATATCTGGTTTTTCATCGAAAACAATTTCCGACGTTCGGCATAATTAGTCAGAACGGCACACCCGTTGTCAGTAGTAATGATATTCGTTTTGAGCTTGATTGGGGAACGGCATTTTCGCCCGCGACTCTGACGGGCGGCAATGTCAATATAACGGCGGGCGTGACGAGTGTGACGTTTGGCAATGTAACGGGCGCGGGACAAACGACCGTCATTCCGATTCCGCCAAATTCGGCGGGAACATTGCCGGGCGGTTTCGCCGTCAGCGGATTCGGAGCGTATGAAATCACGACCACAGCGAATGTCACGCCGCCGATAAATGTTTGTTTCACCGTGCCGGCGGTCTTGCCGCTCGCACAGTTTAACCAGATAGTCATTCTCCACCGCGAAAACGGAATACTCGTGCCGAAACCGACCACCCGCGATTTTCCGACGCGCCGCGTCTGCGCTCTGGTCAACAGCCTCAGCCCGTTCGTCATCGCCGAGCAGATTAATGCGGCTTTGCCAAGCATTACAGGTTTAGCGCAAGACGCGAATGGTAATCCGCTGCGCGATGTGGAAATAAAATTAACCGGCGCGGCAAACCGAACAACCACGACCGACAGCAACGGATTATTTACTTTCCCGAATTTAACGGCGGGCGCGAATTACAACGTCCAGCCGAAACAAATCGGGTATATTTTTTCGGAATACAATCAGGATTTTGTCAATTTAGCGGGCGAGAACACAATCGTTTTCACCGGCACGGCAAACGATTTTCAAATCGGCGGGCGTGTTCTTAATGCGAACGGCAACGGCATCGGCGCGGTTAGAATCACGCTCGACGGCGCGATTTCGGGCGAGGTTTTGACGGATGCCGACGGAAATTACGTTTTCACGAATCTTCCGGCTGACGGAGATTATTTAATAACCGCAGTCAGCGGTAATGCAAATTCGTTCGCTCCGCCGCAGATTTTTATCAATGCGCTGACGGGCAACATTAGCGGAGCAGATTTTATGCAGTTTGCGCCGACGGCAGCTTCGGCTTCGGTCGGCGGGCGCGTTCGTTCGGCAAACGGCAAAGCGATTTCCGGGGCGCGGGTTTCGCTCACCGATTCGAGCGGCATAACGCGCTCGGCGCGGACAAATTTTCAGGGGCGTTACCGATTCGACGGTGTTCCGGCGGGCGACACTTATATTATTTCGGTCAGCCACCAACTGCTGCAATTCGTGCAAAATACGCAGATTCAATTTATTACTGGAGACAATTTCGACATTGATTTTGTAACGCTTTAATGAACGCCCGCCTTCGTCGAAAACTTTTACGAGTGCCAGCGAAGGCGAAAAGGTGTCCGTAAAAAATTACAATTTCAAATCCTTCTTTAATTCCTTCGCGCTGTTCGGTTTG
>JAJAZE010000518.1 GCA_026785925.1 Pyrinomonadaceae bacterium | reverse complement strand
GGTCTGAAAATTGCATAGCTCAAAATTCGAGATAAATGTCGTCAAAATAATTTGTCCGGTTCGATAAAACTGAAAACTTTAGCTGATATTTTCTAAAATCTCTTGGAGAAAGTTCTAAAAATTCTCCAAAAAAGTATTTTCAGAGCCGATATTTAGGCGATTTGATGGTATAGCAATTTCTATACCGCTCAGTAATGGTTTTTTCTTAGATAAGCAGGTGAAAAAGTGCAAATAAATTTTTCTACGCAAGTTTCGGAATATAAGCTAAAGCCTGTCGAAATTATCGGCGAGACGGAAAAAGTTCAATCGGAGGCTAAAAACTCTTCATTTGAACTTAAAACCGGGTTTGAAGCGGAATCGGAAAATTCCGATAAAATTCAAAATTTACAAAAAGCTCTCGGCGAACACGATCTTACTCTGAAATTCCGGCAGGACGAGGAAACGAATCGGTGGGTCGTCGAATTAATTGATAGTAAAACAGGCGTTGCCGTCAGGCAGATGCCGTCGGAAGTTTCCCTTAAACTCGGTGCCGCATTTGCGAAACTGCAAGGGCAACTGGTAGATGAACACATATAACTTTTATGGCAAGTACAATAAGTTTCAGCGGAATCGGCAGCGGCATTGATTTTAATTCGATTCGTGACGCAATTATCAATCAGCGTTCGCGCCCGATCACGCAGCTGCAATCGAAAGTAAGCAGTTACAATTTTCGGGTTGACGCGCTCAAACAATTTAACGGATTGCTGGCGACGCTGACGACCGCCACGCAAAATTTGACCAGCCGCGATGTCGGAACCGGACGCACGCCGACGGTTGCCGACGCGACCGTGGCGACGGCGACCGGGACGAGCAGTGCCAATCTCGGCAGTTTTAATCTCGGAGTCACGCGGCTTGCCACCAACCTTGCCGAATCTTCGCGCTCTTTTTCTTCAGCGAACGCGCCGGTTTTAGCCGGGGGCGCGACCGGCGCGACCTTTGAGCTTCGGAAGGGCGGCGCGGCTCCCGGCGTTGAAATCACGATTGACGCGACCAACAACACGCTTGCCGGAATGCGCGACGCGATAAATGCTAAAAACGCCGGAGTCACCGCCAGCATCGTTGATTTAACCGGCGACGGCACGCAGCAGCAACTGGTTTTAAGCTCGGCGGCGACGGGCGCGAGCGGTCGCGTCGAATTAGTCGAAACTTCCGCTACCGGAACCGCGGCGAATTTAAATCTTCGCGCGCTCAATCCGCCGGACGGAGATTTCGCAAAACTGGATGCCAAATTTTCAATCAACGGTTTGGAACTGACGCGCTCGACCAATAATGTTTCCGATGCCGTCGCCGGATTAAATATCACGCTCAAGAAAGCCGGTTCCACGGCGATTGAAGTAACGCAATCGAGCGAAATCGAAGAAAAACTGACCGCTTATACGACGGCTTATAACGCCGTTCAGGATTTTATCACCGAGCAATACAAAAAAGATCCGCTGAACCGTCCGACCGGCATTCTCGCCGGTGATCCGGCACTCAGAAATGTTCAGCGGCAGCTCACCGCGTTGACCGGCATCCGCTCACTCGATAACGGCGGCGCGCTCGATTCGCTCGCGCAAATCGGCATTAATTCCGATAAAAACGGGCGGCTGGAATTAAATAAGACGACTTTGAGTGAAAGCCTTCAGGCAAATACCGGAGACGTGCGGGCTTTGTTGTTCGGGAAAACTGCGGGTGAAACCGGAGTTTTTCAAAGCAGCTATGCCATTACGAACGGTTTGAGCGACAGCGTGACCGGAAGCGTGCAAACCGCTATCAACGGCTATCAATCGTCGGCGAAAACCCTTAACAATACGATTTTAAGTCGAACCGAAATCCTCAATAGTATGCGCGATTCATTATCGCGTCGTTTTGCCGCCGCCGATGCCGCCATCGGACAACTTAACGGTCAGGGATCGTCGCTGGCGGGTATTATTAAATCTCTCCGGTCGAATAATAATTAAAAGCTGCAAAAACGAAAATTTTAGTCAAGTTTTTTTGATTGCCGCCGATAAGTTCAATAGCTCATAAATCTATCGCCGACACGACTTATCAAAAAATGTATAAAAGACCAAACGCGCTTGCCAGCTACGGCAAAATCGCCAACGCCGAAACCAATCCGCTCAAACAAATCGTGATGCTTTACGACGGTGCCATCAAATTTTTGAATTTGACCGCCGCCGATATTGATAACGGTGATTTAATCGCCAAAGCCGAACATTCCAATCGCGCTTTCGATATTATCCACTATCTGCAATCAATTTTGGATTACAAACGCGGCGGCGAATCCGCTGTTATTCTGGACAATTTATATACCCGAATTTCGACGCTGGTTTTGCGTGCGAGTGCCGAACTCGACGCGAAATTAATGCGCCGCGCCGCCGAACTGCTCATTCCCGTGCGGGACGCGTGGGAAACGAACGCGCGAAAAGCGTCCGCACCTTTGGCGATAATGCCGCCGTCGTTTGAAAACGCCGCCGCCGTTGCGGTCAAATAGCTTTTTAAGATTAAATGTTATGTTCGCCAACGAAAATGTCGTAAAAACTTCGGATTCGCTCATCGAATTACTGGCGGCGCAGTGCGCCGATTTGGAAAAACTGCTGGGTTTGGCGCGTGAAGAAACGCTCGCCGCGCAGCAGGGAAATTTTCTCTCGATTCTGGACATCGTTTCCGACCGCGAAAAAATCAGTCACCGGCTCGAAGCGTTTCAACAGCAAATCGCCGAGCTGCGCGTCACGCTCGGCGCGAACGAGGAAAACTTTTTCCGCCGCGAGGCGTTCACGCACGCGATTGAAATAGCGACTTTGACGCTCGAACAAGACCGGCAATCGAAACTTTTGCTGACCGGACTGCGCGACGAATCGCTGGCGGAATTAAAGAATCTGGAAAAATCACATCGCGGCGTGAACAAATATCTGTCAGCCGAATCAAAGGGTCTGGCTTACAACCGCAATGTTTGAGCCGTTTTATTTTTCATAAAACAAAATCCTGAGCTTTAAAACAGCTTCTTAGCGACATTTAAAAATCACCCGGCATCCGCAGCCGGATTTTTTTCGTTTGTTTCGTCGTCTTCGCTTTCGATATTCAAGCGTTTGATTTTCTCGACGAGCGTCGTGCGTTTCATATTCAATAATCGCGCGGCTTGCATTTTATTGCCGCCGGTTTTGTCGAGCGTTCGCAGCAGCAAATCGCGTTCGACCTGCGAAACATAGCTTGAAAAATCAATTCCTTCGTCGGGAATCCGCGCCGGAACAACGCCTGAGCCGCTGCCGCCCGGAATTTGGAACAGATTAACCTGATGAGTTAATTCTTCGGGCAGATGCTGCAAACGCACTTCGGATTCCATCCCGGAAAATACGGCGGCGCGTTCCATCGAATTCTGCAATTGGCGGACGTTGCCGGGAAAATTATAGGAGATCAGCACGTGGAAGGTTTCGAGCGCAATCGTTTTCACCGGCAGACCCGACGTTTTGCAAAAGCGGTCGAGCAAACCTTCGGCGAGCGAGATAATGTCGTCAGGGCGTTCGCGCAGCGGCGGAACGTGCAGATGCACGACGTTCAAACGGTGATACAAGTCGGCGCGAAAACTGCCGTCGGCGATTTTCGCTTCGAGCCGCGAACTGGTCGCCGCTACGACGCGCACGTCAACTTTTATCGTCCGCGACGAGCCGAGTTTTTCAAATTCGCTTTCCTGCAAAATTCTCAATAATTTCGCCTGCAAAGCGAGATTCATATCGCCGATTTCGTCTAAAAACAGCGTCCCGCCGTCGGCTTGTTCAAAGCGTCCTTTGCGGTCGTTTTGCGCGCCGGTAAAAGCTCCTTTGACGTGACCGAACAATTCGTCTTCGAGCAGTTGTTCGGGAACCGCCGCACAGTTGAGCGCGACGAACGGTTTTTTGTCTCGCGGACTGAGCAGGTGAACGGCTCTGGCGATAAGTTCCTTGCCCGTGCCGGTTTCGCCGGTTATCAGCACGTTGATTTTGAACGGCGCGACCGTTTTGACCTGTTCGAGCAGCACGAGCATAATCGCTGATTTAGCGATAATCGGCGAATTCGGAATGTCGAATTTGGCGGCGGGCGCGGGATCGGATTTTATTCGTTTGACGGCGACCTCAATCGCGGCGGTCAGATTTTTCAGTGAAATCGGCTTGCACAAAAAATCAGCCGCGCCGAGCTTCATCGCCTGAATCGCAATTTCAATCGAGCCGTAACCGGTCATTACCAGCAGAAAAACATTCGGATTG
>JAJAZE010000517.1 GCA_026785925.1 Pyrinomonadaceae bacterium | reverse complement strand
TAATAGGACTTTCGCTTGGGGATGACTAAGTTATTGAAAAATAGACACTTAGCTAAAAGTCTGTATTTTGGTTAAGTTCTTTGGACTCAAGCAGTTATGTGTTTTCAAGCGAAAGTCCTATATAAAATTTAATCCTGTAAATCCTGTCCATCCTGTTAAATTTCTAACTTATCAATTCCGAAAACTTCGATAGCTTCGAGTTTGGCTGGTTTTACGCCCAAAAATCTTTCGGCGACGCGGGCGAATCTTTCCGCCGCATCGGTCACATAAAAATGGTCTAAATCATCGCACAAACGCCGCTCGCTGGTGCGCGGCGGATGGCAATTCGTTAAATTTTTGGCTTTCAGCACTTTTTCAACTTCTTCAGCGGTCGCTTCGCCCGAATCAATCAGCGTCACTTTCCCGCCGACTATTTGTTGAATCACTTCGCGCAGAATCGGGTAATGCGTACAGCCTAAAACGAGCGCGTCAACATTTCTTTCGATTATTTCACGCAGATATTTTCGGGCAATCGAACGAGTTTCCGGCTCCCGCGTCCAATTTTCTTCCGCCAGCGAGACGAACAGCGGGCAAGCCGTTTCGATAATTTCCGCCGCCGGCGAAACTTTTTTAATCGCTTTTGAATAAGCCTGACTCGTCACGGTCGCTTCGGTGGCAATCACGCCGATTTTCGGATTTGTCCGGTCTTTGGTCAGTTCGACGGCTTTCCTCGCGCCGGGACCGATTACGCCGACCGTTTCGATGCCGATGCGCTCGCGGATTTTCGGCAGTGCCAGCGCGGAAGCCGTGTTGCAGGCGACGACCAGCATTTTAATTCCGCGTGACGCGAGAAACTGCGAATTTTCTATCGCGTAGCGTTCGACCGTCGCCAGCGATTTTGTGCCGTAAGGAACCCGCGCCGTGTCGCCCAAATAAACAAATCGTTCGTTCGGCAATCGTTTGTGCAGAGCGCGGTAAACGGTCAAACCGCCGACACCGCTGTCGAAAATTCCGATTGGCAGATTTTGAATTTCAGAAGTCGGATTTTCGCTTTGTGCGGAAGGATTTTGGAAGTTTTTCACGAATTGAATGTTAAATCTGAAATTTCTCTGCCAAGTTCAATTGTCGAAACTAACACATTTCACATTTTCGCTCAATTATCGCCGGGAATTTGTTTTTGCGGCGGCGTTTAGGGAAAATTGAATATCAAAATATGCAAAATCAACTTTTAACAATTTTGGGCGGCATCTTAACCAACGCCGTCGCGGGCGGCAAAGAAGAACCGGGAACAATCGAAAAACGCGCGGTTCAGGCGGACGGCGACGATTACGATTATCAAGTTTATGTTCCGCCGAATTCAAACGAGAAAAGGCTGCCAGTGCTGATTTTCCTGCACGGCATCGGACAGCGCGGCGGCGGCGGCATTATTCCGACGAGCGGCGCGGCGAGTGCCATCTCCCGTCATTATTTCGGGCAAGTTCCGGCAATCGTGCTGGTTCCGCAATGCCGTGCGGGAAGTTACTGGTCTGATCCGGTAATGGAGAAAACGGTGACGAACGCCCTCGCGCAAACCGTCGCCGAATGCGGCGCGGACGACCGGCGCGTTTCGCTCGTCGGCGTTTCAATGGGCGGTTACGGCGTTTGGCATTTCGCCGTGCGGCAGCCGAAAAAATTCGCCGCGCTCGTTTCAATCTGCGGCGGCAGTTCGATTGTCGAAGGCGAACGATTCGCCCCAATTGCCGAAAAAGTCGGAAAAACTCCGGCGTGGCTTTTTCACGGCGCGGACGACAAAATCGTGCCGGTCAGCGAATCGAGGCAAATCGTCAAGGCAATCGAAGAAAACGGCGGCAGCGTGAAATACACCGAATACGCCAACGTCGGTCATAACGTCTGGCTCAACGTGCTGGGCGAAAAAGATTTGTTGTCGTGGATTCTGGCGCAGCGTTTGGAAAAATAATTCTTTTCGAGATTTGAGTAAATTATTCGGCTCGCGTATTTTCGCTCAAAAATCGCAAAATCTCCGGCTGCACGATTTGTGCGCCGAAGCCGTTGAAATTGTAATCGAAACCGTGCTGCGCGTATGGAACGAAAATAGTTTGGTGCGCCGCGCCGACCTCATTTAATTTAGCGTCGAGAAACCGCATATTTTCGACGCGCACGAGTTGATCCTGCCCGCCGTGAATCATTAATGTCGGCGGCGTTCGCGGCGAAACGTGACTGAGCGGCGAAGCTGTCAGGTAGCGTTCGCGCATTTCGGCGGATTCGTGCGGGCTGCCGCCCAAAAAACTTGAAAGCGTCGCCGGACCGTCAATGACCCGTTCGTTCGCCGGATTATCGTAAGCCCAAAGCAAGTCAACCGGCGCGTAAAACGAAACGACGGCGCGAACTTTGACGCTTTGTTTATTATTTTGACAACTCGCCGGAAACCGCGCATCGTCCGCCGAATAAGCGGCGAGCAGCGCGAGGTGCGCTCCGGCGGAACGTCCGAGGACGGCGATTCTCTCCGGCGCAATATTAAATTCCGTCGCGTGTTCTTTAATCCAGCGAACGGCGCATTTGACATCGCCCGTCGCCGTCAGATAATTCGGCTGCGTCAGCCGGTAATCAACATCGAAAACCGTAAATCCCTGCGCGGCGAGCCACCGATTCCACTGCGGGAAATCGCTGCGCCGCCCGCCGTTCCACGAACCGCCGTGAACGACGATCACGCTCGCGCCGTTGTTCGGGGAAATTGCCGTCGGCAAACAGACATCCAACTGCAAATCGCGCCCGTCGGCGACGGCGTAAGCGTAAGTCTGATAATCGTTCGCTCCGGCAGTTTTTCCGTTCCATAATTCGCTAAAATACCGCTTTAACGAAAGTGAAGTGTTTTGCTCACGGGCTATCGAAACGACGCTGAAAAACGGGTAAAGTGAAATTACCAAAGCGATGCTGCCGACGATTAGCGAGATGATCGGCGATGGTCCTTTGCCGTAAAAATAACGGCTGCCCAAACCGAAAATGCCGCCGAGCAAAGCAGCCGCACCGAGCCACAAACTCCATTCGCTCGCCGCAACCGAAAAAAGCCAGATTCGATAATCGGGCGCGGGAACAATGATCCACATCGCCGCCAGCAAAGAGCTAACGGTTAAAACCAGCGACAGAATGTTCAGTGAACGGCGCATTTTACAATTTAAAACTGATTTTAGAATTTTTTTGAAATCAAAAATCAACCTGCCGGACAAACGGATTATCAATTGTCAATTTTTAATTGTTAACTGCTCTTAAAAGAAAAAACATCTACCGGTTCCAGCAATTTACAATTTACAATTAAAAATTGATAATTGGACATTTTTGGAAATTGATTTTCGGCAGCTAAAACGTCTTCTAAACGTCGCGTTCGGCTAATTCCGTCCAGCGTTCCAAAGCGTTTTCGAGCTTTTCACTGAGTTTCTGCTGTTCGCCGTAAAGCTCGTTGATTTTGTAGGAATCGGTCGCGTATTTGTTTAGTTCAACAGCAATCTCCGCCAGCCGTGTTTCATTTTTGGGAATGTTTGCTTCAATTGTTTCGAGTTCGCGTTTCTCTTTGAAAGTCAGTTTTTTCGCGGCGGCAGTTTCGGTTTTCGCCGCCGCGCTGCCGCTCAATTTTTCAGCGGAAACTTTCGCGCTCGCTTCCGCTTTTCGCTTTTCCGATTCTTTTCGCTCCGCTTCTTCGCGCTCGTTCGTTTCCAGATACGCCGAATAATCGCCCGCGTATTCACGGATTTTTCCCGCGTCCAGAAATTTGAAAACGCTGTCAATCGTCCGGTCGAGAAAATATCGGTCGTGGCTGACGACGATCAACGCGCCCGGAAAATCGTCGAGATATTCTTCCAGAGCGATCAAAGTCGGAATATCCAAATCGTTAGTTGGCTCATCTAAAAGCAGAACATTCGGCGCGTCCATTAAAATTTTCAGCAAATATAAACGCCGCCGCTCGCCGCCGGAAAGATTGGCGATCACCGAGTATTGCGCGGCGGGCGGAAACAGAAATTTTTCCAGCATTTGCCCGGCGGTGATTTGACTGCCGTCAATCGTCGTGACATATTCCGCCGTCTCCCGAATGTAATCAATGACGCGCTGCTCGTCGTTTAAGGCGCGGCTTTCCTGATCGTAATAACCGATTTTGACCGTCTGCCCGATTTCGACCGCACCGGAATCAGGCTGGATGAGATTAGTGACGATTTCAATCAAAGTAGTTTTGCCCGCGCCGTTCGCGCCGATAATCCCGATGCGGTCGTCGCGTTTTAATAAATAACTGAAATCGTCAATCAATTTACGGTCGCCGTAAGATTTTGAAACCCCGCACAGTTCGATGATTTTCGAGCCTAAACGCTGCGAACCGATGGCGATGTCAATTTCGGATTTTTGGCGTTCTTTCGGCTGCGCCATCAAATCATACGCCGCGTTAATGCGGTGTTTCGATTTTCTCGTGCGGGCTTTTGCGCCGCGCCGCAGCCACGCCAATTCTTTCTTTATCAGTTGCTCGCGTTTGTGACCTTCGACGGCGCGATTCGTGTCTTGTTCTTCTTTTTTCTCTAAATAATATGCGTAATTGCCGCCGAACGCCTGCACCGCGCCGCGATCAATTTCAAAAATTCGGTTCGTTACGCGGTCGAGAAAATATCGGTCGTGCGTCACCAAAAGCAGCGCGCCGGTGTATCTTCGCAGATAATCTTCGAGCCATTCGATAGTGTCCGCGTCGAGATGATTGGTCGGCTCGTCCAGAATTAAAATGTCGGGCTTGAAAATCAACTCGTGCGCCAGCGCGACGCGCTTGCGCTGTCCGCCGGACAAAGTTTTCATCTGTGCCGACGTATCGTAAATGCCTAATTTATCAAGCACGATCCGTGCGTTCGTCTCGATTTCCCAGCCGCCGGAAATCTCCAACTCGTGCTGGAGCGCGAAAACCCGTTCGAGAATTTTCTCGTCCGCGCTGTTTTCCGCCAAATCGTGACAAGCCGTTTCGTAATCGGCGATAATTTTCATCACGCCGCCGCTCGCCGCGAAAATCGTTTCCAAAACCGTCGCTTCGTCATCAATCGGCGGATTCTGCGCCAAATACGCGAGCGTTTGCCCTTGTGTGCGAACGACTTTCCCGACATCGGGCGTTTCGGTTCCGGCGATCACGCGCAAAAGCGTTGTTTTGCCGGAACCGTTCGCGCCGATAATGCCGATTTTGTCGCGGTCTTCGATGCCGAAGGTGGCATTTTCAAAAAGCGGCTTAATACCGTAATTTTTGCTGACGTTTTCAAGCGAAAGAATATTCATAAGAAATGGAAAACGGAAAATGGAAAATGGAAAATGAAGAGTTAATTTCCATTTTCCATTTTCCGTTTTCCGTTGAATTTAACTATTTTACGCCGATCACTTCAACGATAAAAATCAAGGTCGTGTTAGGCGGAATTACGCCTCTGGCGGTTTGTGCGTAGGGAAGCGTTGATGGAATAATAAATGTGGCGTGGTCGCCGACGTTTAATTTCGCAAAGCCTTCGTCCCAGCCTTTAATCACTCTGCCCGCGCCGAGCGGAAATGAAAATTGCTCTCTGCCGGGGTCGAGCGAACTGTCGAACTTTCTGCCGTCCGTAAAAAGTCCGGTGTAGTTGACGATGATGTTATCGCCCGCTTTTAACTGTGCGCCTTCGCCTTTTTTCGTCACAATGTAAGTTAAACCCGAAGCGGTTGTAACCGCGTTTGATTCCATCGTCATAATTTTTTTGCGGACGATTGTTTTTTTGACCGTCGCTTTTCCGAGCGGACGGCGAACGGTTTTTCGTTTTGTTTGACTGAACGCGAAACCGGCGCAGACGCTTAACATTAAAACAATCGCAAATATTGATTTTTTCATAATTTCGATAAAATTTACTTTGCTAGATTAACCGCCTCCGGCACGATTCGCAAAATGCGGTCGTCTTCATTTTTCGGGTCGCCGCGCCCGTCACGGTTCGAGGTCGAGAAATAAATCGAGCCGTCGGGAGCTTCGGCGATTTCGCGCACTCGCCCGTAAGTTTTAACAAATAGCTTTTCCTGACTGACGATTTTTCTGCCGTCCAATACCAGCCGAACGATTGATTCGCCTTTTAACGCACCGAAAAAGAAGTTGTTTTTGAAGGCGGGAAATAAATCGCCCCGATAAAACATTCCGCTTGCGGGCGCGATTGCCGGCGAGTATTCGACGATTGCCGTTTCCATTCCCGTCCGTTTCATTTTGTGGGAAATTTTCGCCCAGCCGTAATTTTTGCCGCGCTCGACGATGTTGACTTCATCGCCGCCGGAGCGTTTGAAAAGGGAAACGCCGTCAATCAAAGAAGGTCCGTGTTCGGTCTGAAACATCAAACCGCTGCCCGGCTGCCAATCCATTCCCTGCGCGTTGCGGTGTCCGTAAGTCCAGATTTCGGGTCGCGCATCTTTCCGATTGACAAACGGATTATCTCCGGGAATCGTGCCGTCGTCATTTAAGCGCAAAGTTTTCCCGCCGAGCGTGTTCAATTCCTGCCCCTGACTTTGATTGGTCGCGTCGCCGGTCGTCAGATAAAGTTTGCCGTCCGGTCCGAAACCGAGCCGCGTTCCGGCGTGATAACGCGCCGCCGGAATCAACTCGATAATCGTTTTCGCGTCGGTTAAAGTGTCGCCGGTTTCGCGGTAACGCACGACTTTGACCGATTGACTGCCGTTCGCCTGATATGCGTAAGCCAAATAAATCAAGCGATTTTCGGCAAATTTTGGATGCAGCGTCATTCCCATCAAACCACTTTCGCCCGACAATTCGACATCGGGAACAGTGAACAGCGGAGCGGCGCGGAGTTTGCCGTTTTCAAAAACGCGCACTCTGCCCGGACGTTCGGCAAAAAACATTCTGCCGTCCGGCGCGAAGACAATTGACCAGACGATTTCCAAATTTGCGGCAACCGTTTCGACGCGCATTTTCGGCGTGTCGGCGGGCGTTGAAAATTCATTCTCGCTCGTTTCGACCAACGGCAAATTCGCGCAGGCGACGTTTGCCAAAAGCGCGATTGACAAAAGCATTTGACTGAGAAAAAAGTTTAATTTCATCATTTAATTTCTAAAACTTAAAAGTCGTCTACAAAATATTAAGAACCAAAGTTAAAACTGCCAAAAATTACCAATTGTGCGAATCAAGAGTAGAAACTTTTTATCATTGCAGAGCATTTTCTCTGCGTTCTCCGCGTCTCTGCGTGAAAAAATTGTTGAAAAAGACCGGATACTTCCAATAAAATACAAAACGATTTCACGCGAGAGACGCAGAGAACGCAGAGTTTTTTTTTACTCTTGATTCGCATCGATTGTTCATTGCCAATTATCAATTGCTCCGAACAAAAACGATCAGTTCTGTTTAAAACAATGAATAATTGATAATTGACAATGAACAATTTTCACTAACTCAAAAAGTGCTACTTTTTTAAGATGCGAATTTCCGATAAATTATTACGAATGATTTTTGAACGGAAAAACGCGCCGGATTTGGTAAAAGTGCGGCGGAAAATGTTTTACTAATAGCTATGAAGACGCTCGATCAAATCCAATTCGACAATACTTACACACATCTGCCGGAAACTTTTTACCGGCGCGTCAAACCGACTGCTCTGCCCGCACCGTATCTCGTCAGCTTTAACGAATCGGCGGCGAAACTAATCGGACTCGACCCGCAGGAAGCGGCGCAACCGGAATTTGCCGAATACTTTTCCGGCAATAAACTTTTGCCGAACAGCGATCCGATCTCCGCGATTTACGCCGGACATCAATTCGGCACATTCGTCTCGCAACTCGGCGACGGGCGGGCAATTTTATTGGGCGAAGCGGTCAACGAAAACGGCAAGCGATTCGATATTCAACTGAAAGGCGCGGGACCGACACCGTTTTCGCGGATGGGCGACGGACGCGCCGTTTTGCGCTCGACGATTCGGGAGTATCTGTGCGCGGAAGCGATGCACGCGCTCGGCATTCCGACGACGCGCTCTTTGTGCATCGTCGGCAGCGACGCGCCGGTTTATCGTGAAGAAGTCGAGACTTCAGCGGTTTTAACCAGGCTCGCGCCGTCGCACGTCCGTTTCGGTTCGTTCGAGTTATTTTATTATCGCGGGCAATATGAACAGATTCAAACGCTCGCTGATTATGTGATCGCGGAATTCTATCCGCAGTTTGCCGTCTCAAAAAATAAGTATCTGGAATTCTTACGCGAAATCGTTCATCGGACGGCAAAACTCATCGCCCAATGGCAAGCCGTCGGTTTCGCGCACGGCGTGATGAACACGGATAATATGTCAATTTTAGGTTTGACGATTGATTACGGACCGTTCGGTTTTTTGGATGAATACGATGAAAATTACATCTGCAATCATTCGGATTACGCCGGACGCTACGCCTTTAATCAACAGCCGAACGTCGGACTTTGGAATCTCTACAAATTGGCGCAAACGCTCGTTCCGCTGATTGAACCCGAAGCGGCGGAGGCGGTTTTAGCCGAATATCAGGAAGTTTTTTTTGAGCGATTAATCGAACTGATGCGCGGAAAATTGGGCTTGCGGCACGTTCAACCGAACGACAATGAATTGTTTTCCGATTTGCTGGAAATT
>JAJAZE010000516.1 GCA_026785925.1 Pyrinomonadaceae bacterium | reverse complement strand
GCAATCACAAAAATCGCCAGCAGTTTTTCAAAATTCATTCCAAGTTTAGATGCGGCATCCGCCAGATGGCGTTTGACTTCTTCCGGCTGCCAGCCGTGTTTCGTCTGCAAAATTTTCTCGACCGATTTTCTGATTTCCGTCTGAATACGAACCAATTTCCGGCTCGCCGTCGCTTCGTGAAAACCGAGCGTCGCGCCGATGTCTTTTAATTTCAAATCGTCGAAATAATAAAATTTCAAAATCAATTTATCTTCCGCGTCGAGTTCGTTAATCGCTCGCTGCAACGCTTCCGCGACATCTTTTTCAGTTTGCTTTCGGCTGAAATTTTCTTCCGGGTTGTCGCTGGCGTGAACGATTTTTACGTTGTCGGATTGTTCCGCCGACTCGTTCGCCAGATTTTCAAACTCTCTTGATTCTTCGATTTGCACAAACTTCGATTCTTTCCGAAACTGGTCAACCGCCAACTGATTCGTCACGGCGCGAAGCCAGCCCGCCAGACTTCCGCGACCCGAATAATAGGAAAGTTTGCTCTTCAAGCGTCCGTCCGCGTCCTTTTTCAAACCGTAAAGTTCAGCCCAGATCGAACCCGCCAAATCTTCCGCGTCTTCCGTGTTTTTGGCATATTTCCGCGCCGCCGATTTGACCGTTCCGTCAAAACTTTTCACCAGAGATTCCCAAGCCGTTTCGTCGCCGTTTTCGCAGGCGATAATCAAACAAAAATCGTCGGCGCGAATCTCGTCAATAAAGTTTTTCACGTCCGCGCCCGTCGCGTTGTCGTCCGTTTTGAAAAGATATTTATTCAATGCCGAAACGATGCGCGTCTGTAAATCCGCCGCTTTCAATCCGCGCGAAGTTTCGGCGCGTGAAATCAAACGCGCCGTCGCTTGGTCAATCGTATTCTGATGTTTTTCGGCGGAATTCATTGCGGAGAACGACAAAATTCTATCACCAATTCGATGAAGCGAATGAAGAAATTTCCTGTTTCTATTTCAAGATATTCTTGCTCAATTGCGTCGTAATGCGCCCGACCGGATAAAATCCGATGCGCTGATTTGCGTAATAAGGCGAGCGTTCGTAGAAGAAATTTAGCCGCGCAAAAGGATTTTTCGCAAACTTTTCGTCTCTTAACTTTTCCTCGAATTCTTTTTTCAATTCAGGTTTTTTTGCCAGCATTTCACGCGCTAATTTTTCTAAAACGTAGCCTTCGCCATATTCTTTCTGCTCAAAAATCGCGTTGAAAAATCCCCAATAAACGAACGAATCGGGCGAGTTCGGTTCGAGCAGGTGAATCGCCACATTCGCCGTTTCCTGCGCGAGCGGAATGACGATGGAATTTGGAGGGAATTCGCGTGTTTCGATTATCAAATTCGTTTTAAAATTCAGCGTGACGCGGTTTTCAAATGAAGCGTTCGACCATTTTACGTCCGCGAAACGATAGCTTTCGACTTCGACGGTCAAAGATTTCGTCAATCTTTGAAATTGAACGCCGTGCGCCTGCAAAACTTCGATAACATCCGTCCATTGCGGCGGAACGATATAGTAAAGCGGCGGCGCGACCGATGCGGAAATTACGGCTTCATCAAATTTCGGAATCGTTAAATCGAGCGGTTTAGTGCCGTAAATTATTCGCTTCATTCCCGAAATTTCGCTGTCTTCGAGTTTATATTCCACGCCTTTAAACTCGAACGGCGCAGATTTTTTCGTGATTTCCTGCCGCAGCGGAAATTTTCTATTCGCGTCGTAAGTTTTTCCGCGCCCGACGGTTTCCGCGTCGGCTTGGCGGTTGGCTTCAAAAAGGCTCGCTTTGTTTCGATTTATTTCTTCAATCGTGTAGCGCAGAACGTCATAAGTTCCGCGCACACGAGACTTGTAAGATTTAAGTGAATGCGTTTCAATCAGCAGTCCGGCGCGATTGCGAAGCGGCGAGTAGCCGGTCGCAAAACGCGGCGTGGGAATAAAAGTCTCGATTCCTTTGGTCACTTCGCGCCCGTCGAACTGCAAATAATGCGTCAGCAGATTGCCTTCTTTCTCGACGGACGCGACGACTTTTTTTTCAAAATGATCGTTCATCCAATCTTTAATAAACGACGAAACCTCCGCGTGATGAGCGAATTCATAAGTCAGATTATAACGAAAATCCGCGCCGTCAGTGACGTGACAATCTATAAAAAAATCCGGTTTCCAGCGGTTCCAGAGTTGCAGAAAAGCGCGTGTTTCCGGCGCGTCCGCCTTCATATAATCGCGGTTGAGATTGAGGTTGGCGGAGGTGGCGCGAAAACCCATCGCGTCGGGTCCGTTTTGATTGATGCGATTAAAAGCATTGAAATTTTCGTGTCCGTCCACGTTGTAAATCGGGACAAAAAGAATGACGGCATCTTTCAATAAATCGGCGCGTGTTTTGGTAATCGCAATGTCACGCAGCAGCGCAAAACCCGCGTCTTTGCCGTCGGATTCGCCGGCGTGAATGCAGGCTTGAATCAAAATTATCGCTTTGCCTTTTTTACGCGCCGCTTCGACCGTAAAAGTTTTATCGTTCGACGCAATCAAAAGCGGTAAATCTCTGCCCTCGCCGCTTTTGCCGAACGATTGGTAGGCGATCAAATCCGACGCTCGATCCAATTTACGTGCGAAGGCAATCGTTTCCGCATAGCGCGGCGTTTTC
>JAJAZE010000515.1 GCA_026785925.1 Pyrinomonadaceae bacterium | reverse complement strand
GCCATCAATGAAAAGTAGCCGCTCAAACTCTGCCCGCTTAATCGTTCGCTCTGCGCCGCCGTTTCCCATTCGAGCAGTCGTTTTTTCGAGATGAATTTTCGATAAATAATGCGTAAAATCGCATCGGTCACGAGCGCGGCTTCGTGCGCGAGAAACGCGAAACGAAAAAACATCTGGGTCACAATCGTTTTAACATCGTCCCGGAGATTGGAAAAATAGATCAGAAAATTTTTCCATCTACCGGTTTCCGCCGCCGGAATAGAAGCCGTCGCAACGTGCAGATAAAGTGGCGCAGTCAAAACAATCACTGCGAAAATCGCGGCGGCAAGCGGTGAAATAATTGTCAAAGTCCACGCGACCGAGAGCCACAGCAAGAGTATCGGCGCGAGCAAACTGCGGCGCAGGTTATCGAGGATTTTCCAACGCGCAATCAATGGAAGATGATTTCGCACAATTCGCCCGTCCGCGTTTGGCACAAACGGCAAAAGCCAACGCGCAATCTGCCAGTCGCCGCGCGTCCAGCGATGATTGCGCTTGGCGTAAGATTCGTAATTTGAAGGATAATCGTCATACAGCGCAACGTCCGTCAAAAGGGCGACGCGGGCATAAAGACCTTCAAAGAGGTCGTGGCTCAAAAGTTTATTTTCGGGAATTCGCCGGTCGAGCGCAGCTTCAAAAGCGTCAACGTCATATAAACCTTTGCCGACGAAACTGCCTTCAGCAAATAAATCCTGATAAACGTCTGAAACGGCGGTCGTGTATGGGTCGAAACCTTTGCCCGCCGAAAAAATCCGTGCAAACGTGGTTTGCAGACTGCTCGTCAGACTGATTTCGATACGCGGCTGTAAGATTGCATAACCTTCCGTTACGCGCCCGACTTTTTCATCAAAAACCGGACGATTTAACGGATGCTCAATCGTTCCGATGAGTTTTCGCGCCGTATCACACGGCAGTTGCGTGTCGGCATCGAGCGTGATGACGTAGCGAATCGTTTTCAAAAATTCAAAATTAATCGTTTCGTTCAGAGCAAAATTCGTGTCCGTCTTGCCGCGCAAAAGTTGATTAAATTCGTGCAGATTTCCGCGTTTGCGCTCCGTGCAAATCCATTTGCCTTCGCCCGCGTTCCATTCGCGGCGGCGCGTAAAAAAATGAAAGCGCGGCGACGTTTCGCGCACCTCGTATTTACGATTGAGCTGCGCGATTGTCTGCCGCGCCGTTTCGCACAATTCCGCGTCCGTCGGCATCGTTTCGCCGTCTGCGTCCGGCAAATCGCCGAGCAGCGCAAAGAAAAGCTGTGTGTCCCGATTTGCCAGCCAATAAACTTCCAGATTTCCGCAGAGTTCCGCAATCGTCGCCTTATCGGTCAACAAAGTCGGGACGACGACGACGGTTCGCGCTTTTTCAGGGATGCCGTTTTTCAAATCCATCTTCGGCAAAAGAAGCGGTTTGAGAACGCCGTTGACTAATCGGTTAACCAGAGTTATTGCCAGTTCGCTTGCCGGAATGACGGCTAACAGCACGGTAAAAACCAATGCCAAAGAGGAAATATCCGGCGTTTTGAGGACGGCAAAAACAATCACGATAAGAAAAAAAATTGTCAGCGCGGCGATTGCCGTCAAATAAAAAGCGGGCGGGCGGCGATGCAGCAAGCATTCGACGCGCTCACGCAGGTTTCGGGAACAATTAACGGAGTGTTCAAGCATCGCCAAGCCTTCTTCAATATGCAGGTAAAAGCCGACGTGCCGCCTGCGCTCGTCCGTAGAGGGATTGGCGGCGGCAAATTCAATAGCTTGACGCGCCACTTTCATCTCGTCGGTTCGCGTTCGTTTAGCAATGCGTTCGATGTGATGGCGATAGCTGTCGCGGGTGGCAAAATCCATTTTGCCGTAGGCGTTTGCCGGGTCTTCTTCGCGCAAAACGCGGTCAACGCGGCTGACGCTCTCGAAAAAATCGCGCCAGTCGAGCGTCGAAAGCAGCCGCATACTCGTAATAATATTGGCAACCGAAACCTGAGCGGCGGCTTGCCGGTTGTGTTCCTGATGCGCGAGGTGCTGGAGCGTAACGCCCTCGGGACGCAGACGACGTTCCAATTTTTCCAGCTCGTAGCCGACGAAATCATCGCCTTCGTGCAGCCGGGCGGCAAGCTGGACGAG
>JAJAZE010000514.1 GCA_026785925.1 Pyrinomonadaceae bacterium | reverse complement strand
TGGACGAAGACGGCAGGTTTCTCACCGAGTATAAAACCCGACCTGATTTGCCGGAAGATATTTAGAAATGGACAAAGTTCTCATAGTTTTATGTTTTGCGTTCGGACTCGTGATGTCGGCGGTTGGATTTCCCGAAGGCGCAGTGGCGGCGTTGCTGACCGCTTTTTTCGGGACGATTGCCGTCTATCTGATTCGCACTTTTTTCAAGGAAGATGCCGAACTTCTCACCCGCATTTTTCTGATCGCTTTATTAGTCAGATTATTGTTCGGCATCATCATTCAGGTTTATAATCTGCGAGAATTCTTTGGCGGAGACGCAAATACTTACGATAGACTCGGTTTTCAACTGGTTGAAGGTTGGTTTGGGCAAGCTCTTAATGACCCCAAAAGTCAAAATTTGACATCAATGACTTCCGGCTGGGGAATGAATTATTTAACCGGATTTATTTATATTTTTACCGGACGTAATGTTTTTGCCGCCCAATCTTTCTGTGCAGTCATCGGCGCGGCAATCGCACCGATGATTTACAAATGTTCTTTCGAGATTTTCAGTAATCGCCGGGTCAGCAAAATTTCCGCTTTGTTCGTCGCTTTATATCCGGCTTTTATCGTCTGGTCAGGACAGCTTTTAAAAGACGGAATCATCATATTTCTGCTGGTTTTGGCAATTACGATGGTTCTTCAGCTTCAGCGTAAATTTAGCTATGTCAATACCGCCCTGCTGGTTCTCTCGCTTTTCGGAATTTTGTCGCTCCGATTTTACATCTTTTATATGGTCGCAGTGGCGGTCGTCGGAGCGTTTATAGTCGGTTTCAGCAATTCGTCCGCCTCAATTTTCAGAAGAGTTTTCGTGCTGGTCATTATGGGTTTAGGTCTCACTTACCTTGGAGTTTTGCGTGAGGCGGGCGGTGATCTAGATCAATATGCTAACCTTGAGCGCATTCAAGAAAGTCGAAAAGATTTAGCAGCATCCGCCGATTCTGGTTTTGGCGAAGATTTGGATGTTTCAACAATGGAAGGCGCGATAACGATTCTTCCGCTGGGCTTTTTGTATTTGATGCTTGCTCCTTTTCCCTGGCAGATCAGCAGTTTCCGACAAGCTATTACCTTACCTGAAATAATGCTTTGGTGGGCTTCGATCCCGTTTTTGTTAAGCGGACTTTGGTATACAATTAAATATAAGTTGAGAACTTCCTTAGCTATTTTGATTTTTACTTTAATGTTGACGCTGGCTTATTCGGTTTTTCAGGGAAACGTCGGAACGGCTTACCGGCAGCGCACTCAGATTCAGGTTTTTCTATTTATTTTTATTGCCGTCGGCTGGACGCTTCGGCAGGAGCATAATGAAGATTTGATTGCGCTGCGGAAAGCAAGAAGAAAAATTGCTTAAAAACAAATTTATCGGCAAAAATTTAAATAACTCTTCAGACTGAAAATCAGCAAATATATGTGCGGCATCGTCGGATTCACCAGTGTAAATTTACAACCTTTAGACAGCGCAATTCTGGAGCGGATGAACGCCTGTATCGTTCATCGCGGTCCCGATGACGACGGTTTCTACGTCCGCGAAAACGTCGGACTGGCGATGCGCCGATTGGCGATTATTGACCTTAAGCACGGTAAACAGCCGATTTATAATCAGGATAAATCGAAATGGATTGTCTTTAACGGCGAAATTTATAACTTTCAGGAATTAAAAAAAGACTTAGAAAAGCAGGGCGATCATTTCTATACAAATTCCGATACGGAAGTCATTCTGCATCTTTACGACCAATACGGCGCGGATTGTGTCCGGCATTTGCGCGGAATGTTTGCGTTTGCGATTTGGGACGAACGCGACCAATCGCTTTTTATCGCTCGTGACCGAATCGGCAAAAAACCGCTTCTTTACTCGCATCAGCCGAACGGTGATTTAATTTTCGGTTCGGAATTTCGCGCTCTGCTGGCGCATCCCGCCATCAGCCGCGAAGTTGACACCGAAGCGATTCATCATTATTTGTCGTATCTCTGCGTTCCCGCGCCGCTGACGGCTTTCAAGCAAATCCGCAAACTCGAACCCGCGCACTGGCTTCGCTGGAAAAACGGTGAAGTTAAAATAGAAAGATACTGGCTGCCTGATTTCTCCAAAAAAATAAAAATTTCGGAAGCCGAAGCAGTCGAAGAAACTTTGCGAATTTTGCGTGAAGCGACAAAAATGCGGATGATTTCCGAAGTTCCGCTCGGCGCGTTTCTTTCAGGCGGCGTAGATTCTTCAACCGTCGTCGCGCTGATGGCGGAGATGAGTTCGCAGCCGGTCAAAACTTTTTCCATCGGTTTTGAAGAAGAAGATTTCAGCGAACTGAAATATGCCAAACGGGTTGCCGAACACATCGGTGCCGAGCATCACGAATTTATAGTGCGCCCGAATGCTTTGGAAATTCTGCCGACTCTGGTTGAACACTACGGCGAGCCGTATGCGGATTCGAGTTCGATTGCCACTTATTACGTCGCTAAGGAAACGCGCAAACACGTCACGGTCGCGCTTAACGGCGACGGCGGCGACGAAAGTTTTGCGGGTTACGAACGCTATTTTGCAATGCGTTTGGCGGAAAAATACCATAAAATTCCGGGCTTTATGCGAAAGGGTTTGATTGAAAACGCCGTCAATCTTGTGCCGACTTCCGAACTCAAACGCAGCCGCGTCCGCGATTTGAAACGCTTTGTCAAAGCCGCTTCACTGCCGAAAGTCGAACGCTATTTTCGCTGGGTGAGCGCGATTGACCGGCAGAGCAAAGAAAATCTTTACACCGAAAGTTTTAACAGTGAAATTAAAAATTACGATTCGGCGAATTTTTTAAAATACTGGTTTGACCAGGCGAACGGCGGCGGCATCGTTGACGCGGCGATGTTCACCGACCAGCAAACGTATCTGCCGAATGATTTACTGGTGAAAGTTGACATCGCTTCGATGGCGAATTCGCTGGAAGCGCGCTCGCCGTTTCTCGACCACAAAGTCATCGAATTTGCCGCGAGTCTGCCCGAAAACATCAAGCTGCGCGGCACGGAAACAAAATATCTTTTGAAAAAAGCGGCGAGCAGAATTGTTCCGCCGGAAGTTCTCTATCGCAAGAAAATGGGTTTCGGCGTGCCGCTGACGCACTGGTTTCGCGGCGAAATGAAAGATTATCTGCGCGAAAATCTGCTGTCGGAAAAATTTGCCAAGCGCGGCATTTTCAAAGCCGAAGTGGTTAAAAAACTGGTTGACGAACACACTAACGCCGAACGCGACCACGTTTGGCAGTTGTGGACGCTGCTGATGCTGGAACTCTGGTTTCAAAAATTTATAGATTAGTTAAAAGTTCAAAAAAAATATGAAAGGCGTTGTATTAGCCGGCGGACTTGGCTCAAGACTCAAGCCGCTGACAAAAGTTACCAACAAACATCTGCTTCCGGTTTATCATCAGCCGATGATTTATTACCCGATTCAGACACTGATAAATGCGGGAATTGACGACATAATGATTGTCACGGGCGGAAATTCGGCGGGCGATTTTCTTAAACTGCTCGGCAACGGCAAGGAATTCGGCTTAAAGCACATCAATTACACTTATCAGGAAGGCGAAGGCGGCATTGCCGACGCGCTCTCTTTAGTCGAGCATTTTGCTGACGACGAGCCGATTTGCGTTGTTTTGGGCGATAACGTCATTGAAGGAAATATTCAAAAAGCCGCCGAAGATTACAGACAACAAGGCGCGGGCGCAAAGATTCTGCTGAAAAAAGTTCACGACCCGCAAAGATTCGGCGTTCCCGAACTCGACGGCGATAAAGTTTTGCAAATCGAAGAAAAACCTGAAAACCCGAAGTCGGATTTTGCAGTTATCGGCATTTATTTCTACGATAATACGGTTTTCGACGTGATTAAAACTCTC
>JAJAZE010000513.1 GCA_026785925.1 Pyrinomonadaceae bacterium | reverse complement strand
GGTAAAAAATGGCGTTTGTCCGATCATCTGGGAGACGTAACGGCGTTACTTTTTTATCCGAAAAACGAAACGCTCGTCTGCACCAAACAAATGTGTGCGGTTCGCAACTATTGGGCGGAGTATCTGGAAACAAAAGCCTCGATAGTCGGCATTTCGTCCGGCACATCGGCTGAAAATTTACACTTTTCAAAGAATCACGGCTTACCGCTGCCGATTCTGGAGGATAACGACCGGAAAATTACCAGAATATACGGCTCGCATTGGTTGATGCCGATTCAATTTACGCGGGCAATCGTCGTGATTGACGCAAAAGGTTTTATCCGGCATCGGCAGATTATGCTGCGAGCTTTTCGTCCGACCGATAAAAGCATTATCGCCAGCATCTATGCGGCGCGAACCGACTTAATCTACGAAAATTTCGCTCATCTCTTGAAGGAGTCGAAAGAAAGAAATAAACGACTTCTCTAAACAAACCAATTTAAACTTATTGTGCGGTTCAGGTAAGTAATCTGAACGCTTACCGCAACACTTTAGAGAACTTAACCTCAATGTCGAACCGGAAGAATAATTGCTTACTCGAATAAACCACGCTTGAACCTTTGTTTTACATCCTGAAATTGCCGCACATCCGAGCGTTTTTGCGAAGTGTATTCTTCGGTCGTATTGCGCGCGACGACTTCATACAAAATCGCCTGTTTGTCGCCTTTCTTTCGCAAAATTCTACCCAACCGCTGAATATGTTCGCGCGAAGAACCCGAACCTGAAAGAATAATTGCCACGCTCGCGTCGGGAATGTTCACGCCTTCGTTCAAAACTTTTGAAGTTGCCAGAGCTAAAACGTCGCCTTTATTAAAAGCGTCAAGCCAGAATTTTCGTTCCTTGACGTTCGTTTCGTGCGTGATTGCCGGAACCAAATAATCGTTGGAAATTTTATAAACCATTTCGTTTTCGGCGGTGAAAATCAAAACGCGGTCGTGGCGGTGACGCACGAGCAAATCCTGCAAAACGTGCAGCTTGGAATCGGTTCCGAGCGCGATTTTTTTGTAGTTGCGATACGCCTTCATCGCGCGTCTGCCGTCTTCGCTTTTCGCGCTGTGAATCAGAAACATTCGCCAGCCTTCCTGACCGAAAGGCAGATTTTTGGCGCGGCGGAAATTCGTATAGACATCGCGTTCGCGCTGGTAATCACGGCGTTCTGCGTCGCTCAAATCAACCTCGATGCGTTCGACGATATAATCGGCGAGATATTCGCCCGCGAGTTCCTGTGCTTCTAATCGAAAGACGAATTTGCCGACGATTTCCTCTAAAAGCGCGTCGGCTTCGTCGCTGCGTTCGGGCGTTGCCGAAAGTCCGAGACGAAACGGCGCGAGCGCGAATTCCGCCGCGTATTTGTAGCCTTCGGACGGCAGATGATGGCATTCGTCAAAAATCACCAGCCCGAATTGATTGCCCAATCTTTCCTGATGCCGGAAAGCCGAAGCGTAAGTCGTGACGGTAATCGCGCCGATTTCGTAAAAGCCGCCGCCGATTAAACCGATTTCCGCGTCGAAGGTCGAGACCAGCAAGTCATACCATTGATTCATTAAATCGAGCGTCGGCACGACGACTAAAGTTTGCCGCCCGCACATTTCAATCGCCATCGTCGCCGCGTGAGTTTTGCCCGCGCCGGTCGGCAAAACGATCACGCCGCAGCGTTCGTTTTGCCGCCACGCTTCGACGGCGGCGGTTTGATACGGGCGCGGCGCGAGTTGGAATTTTTGCTTGAAAGCGAAGTGGTCATAGCGTTTCGCCAAATCTTCGTAATCAACTTTCGCGCGGATAAACTCTTTGATAATTTCGCGGTATTTATAAGCCGGCGAACGAAACTGCCGCGTTCGCTCGTCCCACACGAAAGCCTTCGGCACGGCATCGCTTTCGCCCGCGCCTTCTAAAATCAACGTGCCGGATTCAAATTTGAGTTTCAGGATTTTTTCTGACATTTTGCCGATCAAAGCGGTTAATTTTCAGACAGTTTATTGAAAATTAAATTATAGTTTAATTTCACGACAATTTCTCGAATGCAAAACTTCGTTCGTAATTTAATAACCGAATGGCGCAAACTCGAACTGCCGTTTGCCGGTGAAACTTTCATCGCGGCGGTTTCGGGCGGCGCGGATTCGGTGAGTCTTTTGCTCGCCCTGCACGAACTTAAAAAATTAGAAAAGTTAAATTTGCGATTTATTATCGCGCATTTCAATCACCGTCTGCGCGGTGAAGCGAGCGATCAGGACGAGCAGTTTGTCAAAATTTTGGCGAGCCGTTTCAATTTTGAATTAGCTTTAGGCAAAGGTCAAATCTGTGCCGACAAAGGCAATCTCGAACAAAACGCCCGCGAACTACGCTACCGATTTCTAGCCGAAACAGCCGAAAATCTTGACGCTTACGCAGTTTTGACGGCGCACACGCTCAACGACCAAGCCGAAACTTTTTTGTCTAATCTGCTGCGCGGCAGCGGACTTGAAGGCTTGGGCGGAATGAAGCCTTTGAGAAGTCTCAAGTCTCAAGTCTCAAGTCTCAAGTCGGAAGAAAATTGTCAGTCAAACGACAAATCGAAAATCGAAAATCGAAAATCGAAAATCCTCCTGATTCGTCCCTTATTAAGTTGGGCGCAGCGCGAAGCGACGGAAAATTTTTGCCGCTTGAACGAAATCGAGTTTCGGCACGACGCGATGAACGATGATTTAAAATTTAATCGCGTGCGAATTAGAAAAATTTTGCTGCCGATGCTCAAAGAATTTAACCCGAAAATTATCGAAACGCTGGCGAAAACGGCGGCGTTGTTAAGCGAAGACGCGCTATTTTTGGAAACGGTTAGGAAGGAGAAAGTGAACAAATATACTGAGCCGACAACAGACGAAGAGAGAATAACCGAAAACCGCAAACCAATAATCGAAAGTCAAATTGAAGATTTACCTCTGAAAGATTTGAAAGATATATTTCCGTCAATCCGCCGGTTGATTTTGCGCGATTGGCTGAAAAAAAATCGCGGAAATCTGCGCCGTTTGGAACTGAAACATATCGAAGCCATCGAACAACTGATTTTCAGTCGGAAAAGCGGCAGGTTGATCGAGCTTCCCGGCGGCGCAAAAATCGTTAAGAAAGACGGAAAACTGGTTTTCCAAAAAACAAAGGTTGAAAAAACTTAACCGGCAAACTACAATCAGAGATTGGGTGTTGGAAAGCGTTTCGGGCGCGTTGAAGAGAACAACTTGAGCAAAGAAATTCTCATCAAAAAGCTGTAATAAAAATTGAAAGAGAACTTTTAATCGGATTAGTGAATGAAAGTTTAATTTTGGAGGCAATAAAAGTTGAGTTCTAAAGCAAAACAAATTCTATTGTGGTTGATGATTATTTCCAGTTCTTTGCTGTTCGTGTATTTTCTGCAAAGCAAACAGGGTATTAACCCGAAGGAATTATCATTTGATAAAGGTCTGACTTTTATCAAAAATAAAGAAGTTACCGAAGTCAGCGTTGGGCAGACGGTGATGGAATTAACGACCAAAAGCAACGAAAAATATACGGTCAAGCTCGATTCCAGCGATTCGACCCGCGACCAGATTTACGCGGCGGCAAAAGAAACCGAGACAAAAATCAATCTGGAATCGGCTTCGAGCGGTTGGGGCTGGCTTTTGTTGATTCAGGCTCTACCGTTTTTGCTGCTGATGGGTTTTTTAATTTTCACTCTGCGGCAAATGCAGGCTGGCGGCAATAAAGCCTTGAGTTTCGGTAAATCGAAAGCAAAACTGCTCAACAATCAGCAAAAGCGCATTACATTTAAGGATGTCGCCGGAGTCGAAGAAGCGAAAGACGAGTTGCAGGAAATTATCGAATTCTTAAAAGACCCGCAGAAATTTCAAAAACTCGGTGGACGCATTCCGAAAGGCGTTTTGATGGTGGGACCTCCGGGAACCGGCAAAACTTTGCTGGCGAAGGCAGTTGCGGGTGAAGCGAATGTTCCGTTCTTTTCGATTTCCGGTTCGGATTTCGTCGAAATGTTCGTCGGTGTCGGCGCATCGCGTGTTCGTGATTTGTTTGAACAGGGCAAGAAAAATGCGCCGTGTATTATTTTTATTGACGAAATTGACGCGGTTGGACGACATCGCGGCGCGGGTTTAGGCGGCGGACACGACGAACGCGAGCAGACTTTAAATCAACTGCTTGTTGAGATGGACGGTTTTGAATCGAACGAGGGCGTGATTTTAATGGCTTCGACCAATCGCCCGGACGTTCTGGATCCGGCACTGCTTCGTCCCGGACGTTTTGACCGGCAAGTCGTCGTCTCTTACCCGGACGTGCGCGGACGCGAAGGCATTTTGAAAGTTCACACGCGCAAAATTCCGCTTGACGACAACATCAACGTCAACGTCATCGCTCGCGGAACGCCCGGTTTTACCGGCGCGGATTTGGCAAATTTGGTTAACGAAGCCGCGCTCAGTGCGGCGCGACGCAACCAGAAAGTCGTGACGATGTTCGACCTCGAATACGCCAAAGATAAAGTAATGATGGGACCGGAACGCCGCAGTATGGTCGTCTCCGACAAGGAACGTCGTTTGACGGCGATTCACGAAGCCGGACACGCGCTCGTCGGAATGAATATCCCGGAAAGCGATCCGGTTCACAAAGTAACGATTGTGCCGCGCGGACGCGCTCTCGGCATTACTTATTATCTGCCGGAACAGGACATTTTAGGGCGCACCAAAGAAGAGCTTTTGGCGATGATTGCCAACGCGATGGGCGGACGGGTTGCCGAAGAATTGTATATCGGACGAATCACGACCGGCGCGTCGAACGACATTGAACGAGCGACCGAACTGGCGCGTTCGATGGTCTGCACATATGGAATGTCGGATTTAGGTCCGCTGGCGTTCGGTAAAAAGGAAGAACAGATATTTCTCGGACGGGAAATTTCCCAGCATCGTGATTTTAGCGAAGAAACGGCGATTAAAATTGACCAGGAAGTCAGCCGCATCATCTCCGAGCAATACGAGGTGGCGAAGAAAATCTTGTCCGAAAACAAAACGGCGATGGAGGCTTTAACCGAGGCTTTGCTCGAACGCGAAACGCTCGACAGCGCACAAATTCGCCGGATCGCCGCCGGACTGCCGCTCGACGACGACGACGGCAGCGAAATCACCAGCAGCGACAACGGAACGCCGCAGAAAAATGAAGATGAAACTTCAAAGAATCCGTTTAAAAAACCGATGCTTACGCCGATCACGCCGAGCAATCCGGCAACTGCGTGAAATGAACGATGAGTTATGAAGAATAAAGGATGAAGGTTTTTAATCTTCATCCTTTTTCTTTGGTTTGCGTCGTTTTTTTTGCCGTCCATAACTATTTTCAATAGAAGGTGACTAAAAAATTGCGCTCCGACTCAAACGGTTTCACTAATCTGAAAACTGTTATAATTGATTTTATGTTTTGGCAAACTGCACGGAAAAAAATCTTTCTCAACAAAACTTTGGTGATGGCGATTATCAACGTCACGCCGGATAGTTTTTCCGACGGCGGAAGTTTTTTTTCGCTTGACGATGCTTTGCGGCAGGCGGAAAAGGTGATTGAAGAAGGTGCGGACATTCTCGACATCGGCGGCGAATCTACCCGACCGAAGAGCGAGCGAGTTTCCGTTGAAGCTGAAACGCGGCGGGTCGTGCCGATTATCAACGCTATTTCAAAACGGTTCGATACTCCGATTTCGATTGATACGAGCAAACGGGAAGTTGCTGCACAAGCCGTTGAAGCAGGCGCAGAAATTATCAATGACGTTTCTGGTTTGCGGTTTGACGAACGCCTTGCCGAAGTTGCGGCGAACACCAACGCCGGATTGATTTTGATGCACCTGCGCGGCGAGTTTGAAACGATGCACCGGCAAATTCCGGTCGAAAACATCGTGCGCGAAGTGGCGGAAGGTTTGCGCCGGAGCATCGAAAAAGCGGAAAGTTACGGCGTGAAACGAGAAAATATCGCGCTCGATGTCGGCATCGGATTCAGCAAAACTTTCGACCAGAATCTGGAATTAATTGCGAAACTGAATTTGCTGTGCGCGGATTTTGCCGATTTTCCGATGCTCGTTGGAACATCGCGCAAATCTTTTATCGGAAAAATTTTGGATGACGCGCCGACCGGTGAAAGATTGTCGGGAAGTTTGGCGAGCGCGGCGATTGCGGTTTGGAACGGCGCGAAAATCGTCCGCGTTCACGATGTCAAAGCGACGGTTGAAACATTGAAAGTTGTTGATAGAATAAAAGACGAATTATGAAATTTATAAAATTAACCTCGCTAGTTTTCCTGTTTTTGTGCGCGTCTGGTTTTCGGGAATGCTATAAACCCGTCACCAATTCCGGCTTGCCGAAAAACATCAAAATCGTCGCGGTTCCGGCGTTCCAATTTGAAGTTGCCGGTGCGCGTTACCGCGTCGAAGCGCGTTTTACCGAAGCCGTCACCAAGGAAATCATCAAGCGCGGGCGCGGGTTAAAAGTGCAGGGCGAACGCGAAAACGCCGACGCGGTGGTCGAAGGCACGATTCGCAATTTCAATTTCTCCGGCGTTTTGCTCGACCGTGATGGTCGCGCCCGCGTTTATGAAGTAACGATTGTCGCGGCAGTGACGATTCGGGATTTAAAGGAAAACAAAATTCTCTACGACAATCAAAATTTTATCTTCCGCGATTCGTTCGAGTTTTCCGACGATCCGCGTTCGTTTTTCAATGAAGAAGAACCGGCAGTCGAACGAATCGCACGGGCGTTCGCCGAATCGGTCGTGTCAACTATCGTCAACGGTCTTGGTGTGAAAGACGATAAGTAATTGCCACAAAAAGGCGCAAAAAAGACAAAAATAAATCACTTTAAATCCTTATTGAGAAAAATTTTATGGATTTGACATCAGCATTGTTTGAGCCGGACAGGAATGAAAATATCTTTAAACTCTGTGATTTGATTAGAGAAACGAGTTTTGCGATTCATTGTTATCATAAACAGGGACATCTTGAAAAAGTTTATGAAAATGCTCTGGCGCATCGGTTGCGAAAAGCAGGATTGCACGTCGAGCAACAGTTTTCATTAAAGGTTTATGACGAAGATGGAACTATTATCGGCGACTACTTTGCTGATTTATTCGTTGAGAATTGCTTAATTATTGAACTAAAAGCCGTTAGTAATTTGGGCGATGACCACATCGCTCAGATTCTCGGATATTTACGTTCGTCAAAAATCGAACACGGTTTATTGATAAACCTCGGTGCGCCAAAATTACAAATCAGAAAATACATTCTTTAGTGAACTTAAAATTAGGATAGAGAATTATAGTCACAAAAAGGCGCAAAAATACAAAAAAAGATTTTAGAATTGGTATTTTTTTTGAGGATTTGTGTTGATTTTCGCCGACATTCGTTAAAGACGTTCCAGTATCTCTAATTAAAAATTTGTTTTCTTTTTTGTTTTTTTTGTGCTTTCTTGTGGCTAAAAAATTCTTATGAACATTCTTTCCCGCGAGGATTTACGCAGTCAAATAAAAAAGCGCGAGTTTGCGCCGGTTTATCTGCTTTTCGGCGCGGAAACTTATCTGCGTGATTTGGCGGCGAAAACGATTGCCGATTTGATTCTGGCTGATTCAGAGTTAAGGGAATTTAATGAAACCGAGTTTAGTC
>JAJAZE010000512.1 GCA_026785925.1 Pyrinomonadaceae bacterium | reverse complement strand
GGAGTCGCCGAAGGGCGCGGCGTTTGAGCAAAAGCGAAAGTCGCCAACAAAAGAGAAATAAACAAGGTAAAAAATAGTCTTTTCATAATAAACAGTTCCTGAGTTAAATAAATTTTTTAGGAATTTTAGTTTGATCGGGCGAGGAACTTTGCTTTCCTGGAAAAACATCACGTCCTTTCGCCGATTTGTAATTTCTACGATTCGGTTTAATCTTTCGCGGTTGTTTTATATTGTTCGAGCTTTCGGTAAAGGGTTTTTCTGCCGATATTCAAGAGCCGCGAGGCGCGTGACTTGTCGCCGCCCGCGTAATCGAGCGTCGCTTCGATAATTTGCTTTTCGACTTCCTCCATCGCGGTCGGCAGTTCGATTTCGATGCCGATGGAACTGCCTTCGCTGGCGGCGCGAAGGCGTTCCTGGCGGGCTTGCGCGAAAGTTTCAAACGCCCGTTTGCTGATCGCTTCCGGCAAATCGTCGAGTTCGATTTGCCGACCCGAAGCGATAATGACGGCGCGTTCGATGGCGTTTTCCAGTTCGCGCACATTGCCGTGCCATTCATAATTAACCAGCGCACGCAGGGCTTCTTTGGAAATTCCCGAAACGAAGCGTCCGGTTTTTTGTTGGTAAGTTTCCAGAAAATGGAAAACCAGCATATGAATATCTTCGGGTCGTTCGCGCAGCGGCGGCACGACAATCGGGAAAACCGACAGGCGATAAAACAAATCTTTGCGAAAAGTTCCCGCTTCAATCGCCTTTTCCAAATCCGCGTTCGAGGCGGCAATGACGCGCACGTCGGTCTTTAAAACTTCTTTGCCGCCGACGCGCGTAAATTCGCCGTCCTGCAAAACGCGCAACAATTTCACTTGCGCGGAAAGCGACATTTCGCCGATTTCGTCGAGAAACAGAGTGCCGCCGTCGGCTTCTTCAAAACGTCCCTGCCGCTGCGCCCGCGCGTCGGTGAACGCGCCTTTTTCGTGTCCGAAAAGTTCCGATTCGAGCAGCGTTTCGGGAATCGCGCCGCAGTTTAACTTGATATAAGATTTGTCTTCCCGACCGGAATTATAATGAATCAAATTTGCCAGCAGTTCTTTTCCCGTTCCAGATTCGCCCTGAATTAAAACGGTCGTCGTCGTGTCCGCGACGTTGAGCGCGAGTTCGACGGCGCGGCGAATCGGCGCGGCTTGCCCGATAATTTCGCTCGTGTGGCGTTCGTATAGTTCCGATTTTAAGCGCATCACTTCCGCACTCAATTGATCGCGCTCCAGAGCCGTGCCGATTTGGTCGGAAATTCCTTCGACGAGCGCGACTTCGTGGATTTCAAAACCGCTCTCGCGCTCGACGCTCCAGACAAAGCCCAAAAGCCCGAACGCCTGCCCGCCGACGCGCACCGGCGATACGAGCGCGGCTTTTCCGCCGAGCTGCGAATTGAAAATCAGCCGCGCGGCAAACGGCATCTGTTTATCAATCAGCCGCAGAGTTTCTCCTTTTTTGAGAATGTCGCCGAGCGCGGGAAACGGCGCGATGTCGAGCGATTGATTATGTTGCTGAATCATTTCTAAAACCGCGTTCGGTTCGACATTCGGCGCGGCTTTAAAGG
>JAJAZE010000511.1 GCA_026785925.1 Pyrinomonadaceae bacterium | reverse complement strand
TTAAAATTATAATCATAATTTTTAATATAAAACTCACCGCACCCCCACCCCCCCCCCCCCCCCCCTCCCCACTTCTTGCTTTCAAACTACTTCTCACTTTCAAATTATTTCTCACCTTCAAATCAGTCGCCGTTTGATTCGTCAAACTCAACCTGCTCTAAAATCTGCTGCGCGTCTTCGTTGTCAAATTCAAACGCTTGCTGTTCGACCGCATTGCGGGCAATTTCAAAATAAAGCGTGTCGTCGAGCAGCGGCAGCAGATTGGCAATCGGCATCAACGCCAGCGTTTCGTAAGCAATCGCGCGAATTTGCGCCAACTCGGTTTGCCGGACGATTTCCGCCACTTCGCCCGCCGAAAATCTCTGCGCGAGAATATCGGCTAAACGGTCGAGATTGTCGAAATCGTTGCGCTGCACGGCGCGGGTCGCCAATTGAATAAAAACTTCGGCGGAAGCGGTCTGCGTTTGCAGAACTTTCGCGCAGGTTTGGGCAAGCTGTTTGATTTCGCGCGTTTTTTCCGCATCTTTTTTCACTTCCGCGTCTTTCGCCTGCTCGTCCAAAGCGGAAAGCAGACGGCTCAATTCCCATTCGGCGTGAACGTCGTAGGAGAATTTTTGGGTTTGCGGGTTCGCCGTATTTACACCGCTCGCCGCCAGCGCACCGACCAGCATTTTTTTGGTCATCGGGCGCAAACCTTCCCAAACACTGATGACTCGCGCACCGAAATTTTTTATCGTCATTTTAATCTAATAAGTTTGCAACAAAACCGGCAGTTTGTAAATGGAAAATCGCTCTCCGATTTACGGCTTTGAACGCTCAGGCTTTGATGCTTGTTTCGCCAATCGCGTTTGCAGTTCTTGTCGTATTTCCTCGCGCACGGTTTCGTCATCCTCAGCTTCAAAAACCGCCACGAGCGCGAACGGCGCGTTTGATAAATGTCTCAACTCCCAAGCCTCGCGCCCTTCAAACGAGTCGCGCGAAAACCAGAGCGCGTCGAGTTCGGATGAATAAATTTCAATCTGCCCGAAAAGCGAACCGGAAAAATTCCCTTTTGCTGCCGCAGAAAGTAAAACACGGCGGAGACTCCAGCCGTGTTTTTCATATTGCGCCAAAATATCCCGCACCTGCCGTTCGCTGATCATTTTTTCGGCTTTTCCGATTTCGGAACTTCGACCGTTTTAACACCGTCAGGCATCGGCGGCGTTTTGACCGATTGGTTGCTGTTGGTCATTTCGGGAAAATTTGTGACGGTATTTGAAGGCATTATCGTCATCGTGTTCGAGGCTTCCGTTTCGATCTGTCCTTTGCTTTTGCCCGGCGATTTATAAGTGTCCTGAAAAAGATTGCCGACGGCGAGTTTCCAGCCGCCGTCTTCTAGAATAAACGGCAAATCCTCCCAGCGATTTTCCTTCTGATTGAAGACTTCGACCGCGCCGAAATTGTCTTTGACGCGCTCGTCGCGCATCTCGGTGATCGAATCGGAAAGCGTCGGCGCAACCAATCCGTTTTCGAGAATTTTTTCAACCGGCTTTTTCTGCTGACCGGCGGAAAACTCCGCTAAACCCAAAGAACTTTGCGACAGTAATTGTTTAATTTGATCGGTGTTTTTGGCTTTGACTGCTGCGTAAAGCATTTTGTAGGCTTCGGTCGGCGTTTGCGCTTTGACCGTCGGCACTGATTGCTTGTTGCCCGACTCGGTTGTTTTGTTGCCCGCTTCGGTGGTTTTCTGACAGGCTAAACCGGCGAGCGCGAAAGTTAAAACTAATAAGCTGCTGATAATTTTGTTTTTGTGTTTCATTATATTTAAGGAAATCCGTGAACTATTTTGTCAAAGTATAAATACTGTTTCGGGAAAAGTAAATTTTCGGCGCGGCGGCAAATCGTCCGGCGGACGAAATTATCTCTGCAATCTCGCCCGACGGAGATTTTGCTTGCTTATTCGGACTGATTTATGTTACACCATAAACAGAGCCGATTACTTAAAATCGGCTCACATTCCAAATGGACAAAAGCCCTTCGCAATCTAAAGTCCAGCCAACGTAAAATCTTTTGAAATCATCAATGATAGGTAACGATTTAGCCGACATTCTCGGTTGAAGTCGGGTTTATGAATACGTTCATAAGTTGAATCAACGCTCTTGAGAAAAGCGTTGTTTTGTTTGACGAGGAGAAGAAAATAATGAGTAACGAAACGGCTAGCAAAAAACAAACGAACGAAAAACTGGTGCTGCTCGATCCCGATTTGAAAAGTCCGCGCGCGCGCGATTTTGAAGATAAATTATTGTCCTTTATCGTCGGACAGGAACGCGCCGTTCGCCGGATGAGCGGACTTTTCCAAATCTATCTGGCAGGATTAAATAATCCCTCGCGTCCGGTCGGCACACTTTTGTTTTTAGGTCCGACCGGTTCGGGAAAAACGCGCGTGGTCGAAGCGGCGGCGCAGGTTTTATTCGGCGAACCGCACGCAGTCGTCAAAATTGACTGCGCCGAATTTCAGCATTCGCACGAGATCGCCAAACTGATCGGCTCGCCTCCGGGTTATTTGGGACACCGCGAAACGTCGCCGATGCTGACGCAGGAAAACTTGGACAAAGCACATACGGACGAAAACAAATTGACTTTTGTTTTGTTCGACGAAATCGAAAAAGCGTCCGACGCGCTCTGGCAGCTTTTGCTCGGAATTCTCGATAAAGCGACGCTGACGCTCGGCGATAATCGGCGCGTGGATTTTTCCAAAACCGTCGTCATTATGACTTCCAATCTCGGTGCGCGGGAAATGTCGGACATGATTTCCGGCGGCATTGGTTTTGCTCCGACGAAAGCCGCGAAAAATCAGGACGACAACGAAATTGATAAAAAAATCTATCGCACGGCACTCGAAGCCGCGAAACGTAAATTCTCGCCGGAATTTATGAACCGAATTGATAAAGTCGTCGTTTTCCGAAGTCTGAAAGAACATCACCTGCGCCAAATTCTCGCCATCGAACTGCGCGGCGTGCAGGATCGCATCACTGATTCCGCCGGAACGAAATTCGCTTTTGAATGTTCGGAAGCGGCGCGGGAATTTCTGCTCAGCGAAGGCATTGATTTGAAATACGGGGCGCGTCATCTGAAACGCGCCATCGAACGATTTCTGGTTTATCCGCTATCAAATCTGGTAGCGACCGAGCAGGTTGAAACCGGCGATCTGGTGACGATTGATTTTGACGAAGAGCAGGCTAAACTCGTTTTCACCAAGCAAACCGGCAAAATGATCGTCAACGAGACTGACGAAACGATGTTCGACTACGAACCGGAAATCAAATCCGATGCCGTCGGGCTGCCGCTGCCGCAAGTCCAAGCCGCCGCCAGCGGAAAAGGCAGTAAATCAAACGGCGAAAATAACGAAAGCTAATCCGGTTTTGGTTTTTCAAAAAAAAGGCGCGTAATAAATTTCTATTACGCGCTTTTTTTTTGAAAGATTGTGTTGAAAACTGATTCAAACTTTCCAGTTCAAACTTCTTTTCACCGCTTCATTCCAGCTTTCGCGCAAGTTTTTTACCTTCGCTGACGACATTTGCGGCGTGAAAACTTGGTCGGCTCGCCAATGCGCGGAAAGTTCGGTTTTATCCATCCAAAATCCGACTGCCAAACCAGCCAGATAAGCTGCGCCGAGCGCGGTTGTTTCCGTGATTTTCGACCGCACGACTGGAATTTGCAGAATGTCGGCTTGAAACTGCAAAAGCGAATCGTTTTTCGTTGCGCCGCCGTCAACGCGCAACTCTTTGATTTCAGTGTTTGAATCGGCTCGCAGCGCGTCCGACAAATCGGCGACTTGAAAAGCAATTGACTCCAAAGCGGCGCGGGCAATGTGCGCTTTGCCGGTTCCGCGCGTTAAACCGATGATTAAACCACGCGCGTCCTGATTCCAATGCGGTGCGCCGAGTCCGGCAAACGCCGGCACGAAATAAACGCCGCCGTTGTCTTCGACCGAATTCGCCAACGCTTCGATGTCCGCCGAATCTTTAATAATTTCCAGACTGTCGCGCAGCCACTGCGTCACCGCGCCGCCGATGAAAACGCTGCCTTCCAAGGCGTATTCGACCTTGCCGCCGATTTGCCAGGCGACGGTCGTCAGCAAATTATTCTCCGACTTAAACGCTTCGCCGCCGGTATTTTGCAGCATAAAACAGCCGGTTCCGTAAGTGCTTTTCGTCAATCCTTTTTCCCAGCAAAGCTGTCCGAAAAGCGCGGCTTGCTGGTCGCCCGCGATTCCGGCGATTTTTATTCCTTTCAATTCGTCCGGTGTTTTGACTGCGCCGTAAATTTCCGATGAAGACTTGACGGCGGGCAAAATCGGGCGCGGAATATCAAAGATTTCAAGCAGTTCATCATCCCAATCGAGCGTTTCGATATTCAGCAGCATCGTGCGCGAAGCATTTGAAACATCGGTCAAATGCCGCTCGCCGTTCGTCAGCTTCCAAACCAGCCAACTGTCCGCCGTTCCGAAACAAAGCTCGCTGTTTTCCGCCTGCCGCCGGGCGTTCGGAACATTTTCCAAAATCCAATTTATTTTGCTCGCCGAAAAGTATGCGTCAACTTCGAGTCCGGTTTTCAAACGAATCAAATCGGCGTGATTCTTTCTGATTTCATCACAAAAAGCGGATGTCCGGCGATCTTGCCAGACAATCGCGTTGTAAATCGGCTCGCCTGTTTTCCGGTTCCAAACCAACGTCGTTTCGCGCTGATTGGTGATGCCAATTGCCGCTATATCTTTGGCGTTTAAGCCGGCTTTTTGTAAAGATTCGACGGCGATTTGCTTCTGGGTTTCCCAAATCTCGCGCGGATGATGCTCGACCCAGCCGCCGTGCGGGAAAATCTGCGTCAACTCTCTCTGTGCGCTGGAAATTATTTGGCTGTTCCGGTCAAAAACAATCGCCCGGCAGTTTGTCGTTCCCTGATCTAACGCAAGAATAAATGGCATTTTCTTTGAACGCCGTCAGTTTGACGGCTGATTTATGATCTAAACCGTCCGAAACAATTTGTTTCACATCGCAACTTCGACAAAATTTTTAGACTGTTATTGGTCGTTTTTTCTCTATTCAGATTTTCGTCAAACCGTAGTCGCAGTATTCAATCAGCGGACATTTCTCGCACAAAGGTTCGCGCGGGCGGCAAATCTGTCTGCCGAGACGAATCAAATTAACGTGCAGCGAGTAGAATTTTCCCGGCGGTGCGAGGTCATCGAGCAGCCGGTGCGCCTTTGCGTCGCTGATCTTTTCAGGCAGCACGCCCATTCGTTTGAAAATGCGAAAAATATGCGTGTCGAGCGGGAATATCTCTTTATGAAGCGCAAAAAGTAGTGTGCAGGCAACGGTTTTTGGTCCGATGCCGCGAAAAGTTTGCAGAAAATCACGCGCTTCTTCGTCCGGCATTTTCTCGATAAATTTGAGCGACAATTTTCCGTGCTTTTCCTTTAACTGCTTCAGCAAATCCTTGATAACTTTAGCTTTTTGATTCGCCAAACCGCCGAGCCGAATCGCATCGGCAATCACGCTTTCATCAGCCGCCAGCACACTTTCCCAATTTTTGAACTGTTGTTTCAGGTTTTGAAATGTTCGCCGACTGTTGGCATCGCTCGTCGCCTGCGACAAAATAATTTCGATGAGCATCGCCAGCGCATCACTTTTGGGCGAAAGTTTCGGTTCGCCGAAAGTGCTTTCGAGATTTTGGACGATGTAATGAAAAGGTTTTTCCGCCCTGATTTGCTCAATTATTGCCAGGTCTTTGGCGTTTTCCGGTTTGGCTGCCATCGCATTGAATTTACCATATTCAATCCGATTTTCATTTCAAACTTTTAGCCGGTCAAAAAAATTATCGGATTACAGTCAACGGAAAATTTTCTAAAAAAGTTGCGGTAAATTAATTTTTCCTGCCGCTCTTTTCGCAAACGGTTATTTTTGCTGTTTGATGAAATCAGTCAGCCATTCGCGCAGTTGTTCGCGCACGTCTCGAAAAATTTCCAGCCGCGTTTGATAGTCACTGACGGTCTCCGGCGGCGGATCAGTAAAATTCCGGTGAATGCGCGTCGCGCTGCCGGGGAAAACCGGACAAGTTTCCTTTGCATTGTCGCAAACAGTGATTATGTAATCAAAATGTTGTCCGGTAAATTCGGCAGCCGATTTCGAGCGATAATCAGAAATATCAATGCCGATTTCGTGCATCGCTTCGACGGCTTCGCGGCGCACGAAACTCGGCGCGACTCCGGCACTGGCAACCTCAAATTCGGCTCCGCCCAAATCGCGCAGCAAACCTTCCGCCATCTGACTGCGGGCGGAATTTCCGGTGCATAAAATTAAGACTTTTTTTGTTTCAGACATTTTCTTTATCCTTTTTTAAAAGCCACCCGAAAACGAGCATCGCCGCCAATGCGCCGAGCGTTTGCGCGATGATAAACAGCGGCACGTTCGATAAACTTATTCCAGCAAAAGTGTTTGAAGCCGAACGCGCCAGAGTAACCGCCGGATTTGCAAACGAAGTCGAACTCGTGAACCAGTAAGCCGCCATAATATAGCAGGCGACTAAAACCGGAACTAACGCTGGACGAAATTTTATTCCCGCGCTGATGACGGCGATAAGCCCGAAAGTAGCGATAAACTCGCTTAGAAATTGCGAACTTCCGGCGCGAATTTTGGTTGAAGCAAAGAACAACGGCAAGTTAAACATTGAGTTCGCCAGCGCAACGCCGCCAAACGCACCCGCAATCTGCGCCAAAACGTAGAAACCACCTTCGCGCCAAACCAAATTTCCGCGAAGCATTTCGACCAAAGTGACAACCGGATTAAAATGTGCGCCCGATATATCTGCCAAGCCATATATCAAAAATACCAGTCCCGCGCCGGTCGCTATCGAGTTTGCCAGCAGCGCAATCGCGGCGTTGCCGTTCGCCAGATTTTCGCCCATAATTCCCGAACCGACGACAACCGCCAGCAAACCTGCCGTTCCCAAACATTCAGCAGCGAGTTTTCTTGCCAGAGTCATTTAATATACTTTTTGTCGGATTAGAGTTTGAAAGGTTAAATACCAAACATCTTTTTGTAAAACCTGACGCTTTTTTCGATATTGCCGACGTTTAATGATATGTGTGTTTTCTCATATTTCTTTTCTTCTCCGCTTTCATATATGTTCAAACAAATATATTGGCTCAAATATATTCGAGGCAAGAGCAATTTGTCAAGACAAAGTTAAAACTTTGTGGTAAATTCTTTTTATGAGTGATGGAAATCATCTGGTGGAAATGGAAAGTTTGTTTTTGGCTTTAGCTGACAAAACGCGGTTGCGGATTTTGAATTTAATGCGCGAAGACGAAGTGTGCGTTTGTTTTTTCACGGAAGTTTTGGGCGAAAGCCAACCGAAAATTTCTCGCCATCTGGCTTATCTGAGAAATGCCGGTCTGGTTTCAGCGCGACGCGAAGGAAAGTGGATGAATTATCAAATCGAATTTCCGAAAAACTCTTTTGCCGCCGGATTGCTTGAAAATACGCTCCGCTGGCTAAAGATGCAGGACGATATGCGCGAGGATTATGAGAAATTAGCCGAGTTTTGCTGCGCGGTCGAAGTTCCGGTAACAATTTCGCGCGCGCCGACACCGAAGGCATTTGCTCAAACGAATATGAGTCGTCAGCCGAAAGAAGAACTAGACACTTTTCTTTTATAGTTTGTCTTTTTCGACTTTCGGGTACGGGCAGTGACGACAGCCGTTACCGCAGCAATAACCACGTTTAAGCAGGAAAACTTCCGTCAGAATCATCAAATCGTCAGTAAAATAATAATCAACGCCTTCGATAAATTTATCGGCGTTATTTTGTTTGAGCTTCGTTGCGAGAGTTTTCTTTTCCGACATAAATTCAATAACAATAGTTCTGTAACTGGTATAGAGCCAGAATTTCTTTGTTGCCGTTAGCACCTAATATCGGTGAATCAACCACGCCTGAAACTTGCAGTCCGCAATTTACCGCGAAAGAATTTATTTCGGTGACTACTCGCCGATGTTTTGCCGCGTCTCTGACAATTCCGCCGGATTCGACTTCCGTTTTGCCAACTTCAAACTGCGGTTTTATCAGGACAATTAATTTTCCCGGCGTTTTCAGAAGCGAAATGAGGGCGGGCAGAATTTTAGTGACGGAAATAAAAGAAACATCCATCACAATCAAATCAAACTTTTCAGGAAAATCTTTTGATTGCAAATGACGTGCGTTGATGTTTTCGAGTGCTTCGACTCGTTCATCGTTTCGCAATTTCCAATTGAGTTGATTCGTGCCGACATCAACCGTGAAAACTTTTCTCGCGCCGTTTTGCAGCAGACAATCGGTAAATCCGCCGGTTGACGCGCCGACATCGAGGCACACATATTCGTCAACGCAGATTTGAAATGTTCGCAATGCTTTTTCAAGTTTCAAACCGCCGCGCCCGACGAACTTCTTTTCCGGCGAATCGCCTTTGATTCTGATTACTGCTTTGTGAGCGAAAGTTTCCGAAGATTTTTCGACGCGCTTTTCGTTAGCCAAAATAACGCCCGCCATAACGAGGGCTTTCGCTTTGGCGGGCGAATCCGCCAATCCGCGTTCGATTAAAAGATTGTCAATGCGCTCTTTTTTCATCCCGAACTTCCCTTCTATTGTTCGATGCTGTCAGCTTGAAAATCAGCCAATTCAAACGCTTCGGTCGTGTAGCTGATTTGGATTGGATTGCAGCAAACCTCACAATCTTCGACGTAGCTTTGTTCTTCGACGGACAAGTCAAGCACCATCGAAACGGTTTGCCAGCAATGCGGACAAGTAAAAAAATGTTCAATTTCCATTTAGCTTTTCTAATGTTCTGATGCTTTCTCGATGCCGCTTTGAAGTGTTATGCTGATCTTTGAAAACATCCGAAGTTTTGAATGTAGCAAAAATGGATAAGGAATTAAAATTGACGCGAATGGCAAAATACGCCTGGTTTGTGCTGGCGTATAATCTTCTCGTGATTATCTGGGGCGTTTTCCTGCGCGCGTCGAAATCGGGCGACGGCTGCGGTCAGCACTGGCTGACGTGCCATGGCGAAGTCATCCCGTCCGCGCCGCAGCTAAAAACCGTTATCGAATTTTCCCATCGAATGACGAGCGCGTTGGATGGTTTGATCGTCATCGGTTTGCTCGGCTGGGCTTTTTTACTTTGGAAATCAGCGAAGTCCGGTAAAAACAGTCGCGTTTTGAAGATGGCACTCGGTTCATTTCTCTTCATCATTGTCGAAGGCGCGTTGGGCGCAGGATTAGTTTTGACGGGCAATACGGCGGAAACGCTGACGGCGGCGCGTCCGTTCTGGATGGCTGGACATTTGATTACTACGCTTATTTTGCTGGCTTTTCTGAGTTTGACGGCGTGGTTTGCCAGCGGCGGCAAACCTTTCAGTTTCAGAGCGCAGCCAAAAATTTCGCTGTTTTTGGGTTTAGCCGTTTTAGGTATTTTGTTCGTCGGAATGAGCGGTTCGGTGGCGGCTTTAAGCTCGATGATATTTCCGTCGGAGACTTTGGCGGAAGGCATTGCGAAAGATTTTTCGGCGACCTCGCATATATTACTGCGTCTGCGCGTCAGCCACCCGATTTTATCAATCTCGGTCGGCGTTTATCTAATATTTCTGGCAGGTTGGCTTAAAGGCAAATTCGTCGAGGTTTCTCAAGTCAGCCGTTGGGCAAATACGCTTTCGCTTCTGGTTTTGATTCAATTTGCGTCGGGTGCGATAACTTTGCTGACGCTCGCGCCGATTGTGATGCAGATTGTGCATCTTTTTCTCGCCAATGCAGTCTGGATCAGTTTTATTCTGATGTCGGCGAGCGTTTTGGCGGAGAGAACAGTGACCGAGAACATTTCTTTTGCGCCGGAAATGCAGAAAAAGTTGATTTGAGATTTTAATACAAAACAAAAAAGGGAATGCAGCAGATTCGCATTCCCTTTTTTGTTTACTGATTTGCGAAATTATTTGGCAGCGTTGGCATTAGCGTTAAAATTGACGTTCGTATTGGTGCCGGTGACGACCGGCGCGGATTTGCCGCAAAACGCATAGCCCAAAACAATCAACAAACCGAGCAGCAAAAGCGGGATCAGCCACTTGAGAATCGAGTTGTCGTCGTCTATATCAGCAGCCGAATTAAGATCGTTTCCGGTTCTATCGCCGAAAACTTCTTTGTTGGTATTCGAGGCATCATCGGCGGCAGATCCGATGCGGTCGAAAGTTTCTCCGGCAGTTGCGCCCGCCGCGCCGGTGCTGTCCGAAGCTGCGCTGCTAAAGCCGGTCAAATAGCCGCCGATGTTTGAAAGCAAGTCTTTCTCCGGCGGAATAACACCGCTCGGCGTAAGCGCGTCAATCACGCGCGGAGTCAAATATGCCGTCGCCGAAGCTGCCGTCTCGTGATCGGTTCCGGCTTGACCGGCAATGTCGGCGAGCGTCGCTTCACCGAGAGCCGATTTTAGCTGCTCGTTGGAAACAGGCGTATTTGAGCCGCTCCCGACCCACGATGCCGCCGTGTCGCCCAAACCGGCTCGATTAAAATTTTCCAAAAATCCCGCTAAACCGCCGCGATTTTTGTCGGTCATCAGAGCCAGCAAAGCGGCAAGCAGCGTTCCCGATTTGCCGCCG
>JAJAZE010000510.1 GCA_026785925.1 Pyrinomonadaceae bacterium | reverse complement strand
CTGGCAGTTTGGGAAGTTTCCGAACAGCAGAACAAAATCGCTTCGCGGGTCGCGCCGCTCGAAACCAAAGCCCAGCCGCAGGATAGAATTTTCGTCGTCAATTGGACTGATGATCTAATCAATTTTAACCGCAGCTTTCCTTTTAATCCGATCAATTTGCGCGGAAATTTGCGTTTGAATTCGGTGGTGACGACCGGCTCGTCGCAAACGACGCAGTGGCGCGAAGAATTTGCCGCCCGCAGTTTCCGGGCTTGGGAAAACGGAGAAAACGTCTGGCTGTCGAATCGCGCTTTCAGCCCGCAGCCGAAAGCCGATTGGAATTGGGCGGAAGGCGACGATAAAAATGTCGGCTGGCGGGAATTCCCGGAATTCTTCGGCAAATTAGAGCTTGGGGAAAGGCTGGGTGACGAAAACGGTTTCACTTTAATTTTGCCGAGCGCGGCGAACAAAACGCGGCTGCTCGAATATAAAAACAAATTTGCGGGAGAAATCAAACTTTGATTCGGCTTGAACGCAGCAAAAAATTGAATGTCAACGAAATTTGACCGGCGAGAAAAAATGAACGCAGACCAAAATCGAAAATACTACTACGCCGTTTTCGCGTTTGTTTTAGGAGCGTTGATCGTTCCGCTCTGGCTGGTCGAAGTTCCGCCGCTGGTTGATTTGCCGAATCATCTGGCGCGGGTTTTCGTTTTGGCAAATTACGCCGACACGCCTTTTTTTCAAGAGAATTTTCAAATCGTCTATGAACCGATTCCGAATCTGGCAATTGATTTGATCGCCGCTCCTTTAACGAAAGTTTTCGATATTTGGACGGCAAATCATTTGTTTCTGACGCTGATGGTTATCCTGTTCGCGCTCGGCTGTCATTTGATCGGCGGGCGAAAGTCCGGCAATCGCTCGTTTTCAGCCGTTTCCGCCGCGTTTTTGATTTACAGCGGAACTTTTTTTTACGGCTACGTCAATTATGTTTTCGGCATCGCGTTGTTTTTGGTGACTTTCGGTTTATGGCTCAGGTGGCGCGGCAAACTCAGTTTCAAGTATTTGCTGCCGCTCGTCGGGCTGGCATTCGCCGTGTTTTTGTCGCATCTTTCGGCGTTCGTTTTTTTCGGCATCGCGGTTTTTTTCGTCAACGTCTATGATTTTTTTATTGATCCGGCGGCGCGGCGCAGATGGATTTTAATTATTGCCGACGGCACTTTATTTCTGCTGCCGGCAATTTCTTTTCTGGCTTTTATGAGCAGCGGCGGCAATGTCGGAACCGTGCGCTGGAACAGTTGGAGCGGTAAGGCAATCGCGCTGTTCGGCGCGTTTCGCAGTTACGATTTATGGCTCGACCTGCTTTGCGCGGCGACGCTGGCGGCAATTTTATTTTGGCTGAAACGATGCGGGCAGATGACTTTTGACCGGCGGATTTTGTCGTTGGCTCTGCTTTTTCTCCTGATTTTTCTGCTCGCGCCGAATATTTTCTTCACCGGCGATGCCGACGTGCGAATCGTGCTGCCCGCGTTCGCGCTGCTGATTATATCGTGCAGATTCAGTAATTTAACTGGCAAATCTATCGCGCTATTCGCTGTTTTGATTTGTCTGTTCAGCGTCCGGCAAGGCGTGATTGCGTATCGCTGGACTCAAATATCTGAAAAAATGACGGCTGAAACAAAACTGCTCGACGTGATCGCGCCGCAGTCGAAAATCTACCCGATTTTTGTCAGCGACGGCGACAATCCCAACGAAAAAACAGCCCGTCCGCTCATCAACGCCGTTCATTACGCGACCATCAAAAATTCTTCGTTCGCGCCGTCGCTCTTCGCCTTTCGCGGGCAGCAGCCGCTTATTTTCCGGCAGGGCGGCGAATACGCGACGCTGGAAAATAAAGATCAAACAAAATGGCTGCGTAATCTGGCTGGCAACGATTACGTTTGGGCTTACAACGCGTCGCAAAATGTTTCGGACGAATTGGAAAAGCGCGGCACAATAGTCGCCGAAAGCGAGAAAACCAGGATTTGGAAATTGAACAAATAAAATAAAAACTATGAAAATCAGTGTATTCGGATTAGGTTATGTCGGAGCGGTTTCAGCCGCGTGTTTTGCCCGTGAAGGTCACGAGGTGATCGGTGTTGATGTCAGCCAAACAAAAGTGGATATTATCAACGCGGGAAATTCGCCGATTGTCGAAGAGGGAATCGGCGAATTGATCGGCGCAATGGTCGCCGAAAAACGCCTGCGGGCGACGACCGATGTTGCCGATGCGATTGAAAATTCCGATGTCTCGCTGGTTTGCGTCGGCACGCCTTCCAACGACAACGGCTCGCTCAAGCTCGAATACGTCAAGCGCGTCAGCCAGCAAATCGGCGAAGCGATTTCCGGGAAATCGAGGCGGCACGTCGTCGTGATGCGAAGCACGATGCTGCCCGGCACGATTGACGATTTGGTCAAACCGACGCTCGAAGTTTATTCGGACAAAAAAGCGGGCAAAGATTTCGATGTCTGCATCAATCCCGAATTTTTGCGCGAAGGCACTTCGATTAAAGATTTTTACGCGCCGCCGTTCACGCTCGTCGGCGCGGACTCCGAAGAAGCCGGCGAAATTCTGAAGCGGCTCTACGCGAAAATTGACGCGCCGTTTTTTGTGACGAGCGTCAAAGCCGCTGAAATGGTCAAGTATTCGTGCAACTGTTTTCACGGTTTGAAAGTCAGTTTTGCCAATGAAATCGGCAATATCTGCAAAGAGTTGGGCATTGACAGCCACGAAGTAATGGAAGTTTTCTGTCAGGATACGAAACTGAATTTGTCGCCGTATTACCTGAAATCGGGTTTTGCGTTCGGCGGTTCGTGTCTGCCGAAGGATTTGCGCGCTTTGCAGTATAAGGCGAAGGAATTGGATGTCAAAGTTCCGGTTTTGGAAGCCGCTTTAGCGAGTAATCTGCTGCAAATCGAACGCGCCGTTCAAATGATTGTGAAAACCGGCAAAAGACGAATCGGCGTTCTCGGCTTCGCCTTTAAAGCCGGCACCGACGACTTGCGCGAATCGCCGGTCGTGTCGGTGATCGAAAGACTGATCGGCAAAGGCTATAATTTGAAACTCTACGACAAGGAAGTTTCGGTGGCGAAACTCGTCGGCGCGAACAAAGAATATATTGAGCGTGAAATTCCGCACATTTCCAACTTAATGGCGGAAAGCATCAAAGAAGTTCTCGAACATTCGGAAGTGATTTTAATCGGCAATCCGGCGCGGGAATTCAAAGAAATCGAACCGCAATTAACCAAGGAGCAAACAATCGTTGACCTCGTGCGAATTTTCGGCAAGCGCACTTCCGACCAAAATTATCAGGGAATTTGCTGGTGATTTTTGAAATCGTAATTGTGGGAATTTAAGTTCTCCAAAATTTGGAAACAGTTTGAGATTCTGCGTTTCTAAGCCGTAACTATGAAACTAAACTTATCAATAATTGTTCCGGCTTTTAACGAATGTGAGCGAATCGGCAATTCGATTCACAAAATTCTCGATTATATCAAAGGCGAAAACTTGAACGCCGAGCTAATCGTCGTTGACGACGGTTCAGAAGATAATACTTATGAAACGGCAAAAAACGCCTGTGCCGTTTTTCCCGAACTGTTGACTAAAGTCATCAGGTATGAACAAAATCGCGGTAAAGGTTTTGCCGTCAAAACGGGGCTTTGGGAGGCGCACGGCGCGACGGCGGTTTTTTCCGATGCCGACCTTTCGACACCGATTGAAGAACTGCCGAAACTCGTCGAGCCGATTGAGCGCGGCGAATTCGATTTAACCTTCGGCTCGCGCGCCTTGGACAGAAATTTGATTGGGACGCATCAGCCCTGGCGACGCGAACAGAGCGGAAAAGTTTTTAATTTCATGGTGCGAGTTTTGACGGGTTTGCCGTTTTCGGATACGCAATGTGGTTTTAAGGCGTTCAGAATGAGTAAGTTTCGCCCTCTGCTCGATAAGATGAAAATCGAACGCTTCGGTTTCGACGTGGAATTTTTATATGTGGCAAACTTTTCCGGGCTGCGCTTAAAAGAAACTCCCGTGCGTTGGAATCATTGCGACGGCTCAAAAATCAACGTGTTCCGCGACAGCCGAAAAATGTTTTGGGAGATTAACCAGATTCGACAAAATGCCGGTCGCGGAATTTACGACAACACCGCAACCGCCGACGCTTTTTCTATGGTTAATCTAAGTAATCAAAAAATATGAAATTTCAGAATCATCGGAAATGGCTGCTCTTTTTGTTCGTTACACTGCTCTCACTGTGGTTCAGCGGCTATGTTCAGAGGGAATTAAATTCGTTTCGCACAGTTGTTCCCGATGATCTTTACGATTTTCACGTTTATTATATTGCCGGACAAGTGGCGCACAGCGAGACCGACCGAAGGTTGTATTCTTATAAAGAAATTCAAAATCCGAACGACTCTTCGCAAAATATCGTAGTAAATCCGCAGCTTCAGCCATACGACCCCGATTCGACTTACGGATATTTTGCGAAACAGACCAGTGCCGACATCGGTCAATATCTTTATCCGCCTTTTTTCGCGGCGGCAATGATTCCCTTAACTAATCTGCCGTATGAAAAAGCGAAAATCGTCTGGCACGTGCTGCTTTTTCTGCTCGCCGCCGCGTCGGTCGTGATAACCGTCAAACTTTTATACGAGGATTATCTGACGATTGCCTTAATCAGCGGTGTCGGCATAATGATTGCCGAATTCGTCCACCCGATGCGCGATTTGCTGACTGTCTGCAACGTCGGCGCACTGATTCTTTTTTTGACCGTCACCGGTCTCTGGCTGCACAAAAAATATCCGCAGTTGGGCGCATTGTTTTTCGCCCTCGCGGTATTTATAAAATTGACACCGATTATCGTCGTTCCGCTGATGATAATCAAAGGACAATGGAAATGGTTGATAGCTTTTTGCGGCTGGAGCGTTTTGCTTCTCGGAATCAGCGTCTGGCAGTTAGGCTGGCAAAACCACCGGGAATTTTTGACGCGCGTGATACCTTCGATGTCCGTCGGCGTTCCGATAAGTGAAAACAGGTCTTTGTCAACAGCTTTTTACGCACTCAGCGCGGGAAAATTTTTGAAACTTGAAGAGGTCATCGCCGGTGAATATGTATCTCCGCCGAAAATTCCCACGATACTTTTCAAAATAACAGCGGTCGTTTCGTTGTGCGCGCTACTGCTTTTCTTTTGGAGCAACAGCAAACCCGACTCGCCTTTGTATATTGAAATATTTATTCTTACTCTTTGGTCAATAATTTTTGCGCCCGTCAGTTTCAGGCATTATTATACTTTGGCATTAGCACCGTTCATTTTTGTCTGGCTGCATCCGTTGACCAAAACCGCGTCATCTCTCCGACTGATTATACTTTCCGCAGCGACATTTATGGTTTTCAGCGTATTGCCGAATTATGTTATTTTTGTGACGGAGTTATTTCCGTTCCAATTAGCTCTGTTTTTAGTGATGCCGTCAGGAATCGTTTTGTGTATTTGGTATCTGATGAAACTGTTGAAATCGCAAAAGGAACTGCTTCCCGAAAACCGTTAACAGTCGTTCCGAAAAGCCGGCGGAAGTGACTGCCGACCACCGATAATAAAGGCGCAAAAAAAGTGAAAAAGGGAAACCGCGCATCCAGATTTGCGGTGATAATTTTGTTCTTGTTTTTTATATGGATATTGGCGGCTCCGCGTCTGGCTTCGTGTTTAATTGTCGAAAAACCGCTCGAAAATGCGGACGCGATTTTTGTTCTGAGCGGTTCGGCGACCTACATCGAAAGAACTCAAAAAGCCGCTGCACTTTACAAACAAAGACTTGCGCCGAAGATTTTTCTGACCAATGATGGTACGCGCGGCGGCTGGAACCAAAACCAACAGAAAAACCCGTATTTCGTCGAACTGGCGCGAATGGAACTGGTCGCTCAAAAAGTTCCCGAAAATGCTATCGAAGTTTTGTCGGAAACGGTTGCGGGAACTGATGATGAAGCCGAACTTTTCGTAAAAACGGCACGGGAACAAAATCTAAAATCCATTCTATTGGTTACTTCCGCTTATCATACGCGCCGCACATTATGGACGTTTGAAAAAGTTCTGGCGGAGAGCGGATTGAAAACTGAAATCGGCATCGCGTCCGCGCCGTTCGGTCAGCAAACTCCGTCGCCGAATTTCTGGTGGCTGTCGCCGTTCGGCTGGAATCTGGTCGCGGGCGAATATGTGAAAAGTTTTTACTATTGGGTGTATTATTAAACAGCCCGCCGATTACGGCACGGTCGTCAAGACCGAAAACTTTAAAGGCAGCGCGGGAACTCGGAACAAGGTTAAATTACAGGAGAATGATTGGCTCACAGGTCGTTTGACGATTAAAAATTTATGTTGAAAACGATCAAACAAAATTTGTTAAAATCGGCAAAGATGCTGAGATTTTTCGACTTGTCGAGCAAAAGCCGCTGGCGGCAAAATAAATTATTAATTCTGGCTTATCACGGCATCTCGCTGGAAGATGAACATCGTTGGGATTCGTCGCTTTATATGCCGCCGGATTTGTTGCGGCGGCGATTTGAACTAATTAAACAGCACGATTGTCCGGTGCTGCCGCTCAATGAAGCGGTCGAGCGGCTTTACAGTCAGACGCTGCCGAAAAAAGCCGTCGTCATCACTTTCGATGACGGAAATTATGATTTTTATCAGCGGGCTTTTCCGATTATCAAAGAATTCGGCTTTCCGGCGACTCTTTACCTGACGACATTTTACTCCGGCTACCACAAACCGATTTTCAACGTCGCCGCGAAGTATTTATTATGGAAAGCCCAATCGAAAACTTTGGATTGCCGCACACTGCTCGGACGCGGCGAACAAATCAACCTGGCGACGGAGGTCGAACGGCAGAAGGCATACGATTTACTCTTCGCCCACGCGCTGGAAAATAAATTTTCGGCGGAACAAAAAAATGATTTGCTCGAAGAAATGTGCGGGAATTTGCAGATTGATTACGCCGAGTTCTGCGCTAAACGGCTGATGCAGTTGATGAACGCCGCCGAAGTCTCAAAAATTGCGGCGGCGGGCGTTGACGTTCAGCTTCACACGCACCGTCACCGCGTGCCGCTCGAAGAACGATTGTTTCGACGCGAAATCGAAGATAACCGCCGCGCGATTACCGCTGCCGCCGATTATCGGGCGACGCATTTTTGTTATCCGAGCGGAGAACACGATGCCCGTTTTTTTCCGTGGATGGAGGCGGAAGGCGTGGTTTCGGCGACCACTTGCGAGACGGCTTTATCAACTTCGCAGACCAATCGGTTTTTGCTGCCGAGACTGGTGGACACTTGTTCGCTCTCTGAAGTCGAATTTGAAGGCTGGCTGACCGGAATCTCACATTTTTTGCCGCAGAGGAAAACTTCGTAATGCAAAACTTCGATATAAAAATTATTTCCGGGCAAAACGTCTCCGCGCAGCTTGCCGATGCCGATTTTCGTCGTCAATGGACGGAGCTGCAGAATGAATGCCCGTGGGCGACTTCGATGCAGAGTTTAACCTTTGTCGCCGCCTGGTATGATTTTTACGGCTCGCTTTACCGTCCGGTTTTAGTGGCGGCGCACGACGCGAAAAATAAACTCGTCGGATTGCTGCCGCTCGCCGTCGAGTTGAGTTCGGCGCGTTTGGTCGTCGCCG
>JAJAZE010000509.1 GCA_026785925.1 Pyrinomonadaceae bacterium | reverse complement strand
GCGCGGCACACCGAATTATAAAAAACTCGACGCGGCTTTGCGCGGCATCGCGGAAAATTTGGGCGGAACCGTCGTCGTCGTTTGGAAAGAAAAGGCTTACCGAATTCAATAGAAATAAGTTTTTCTTTTTAGAAACTTTTCAGAATTCAACCGCATCACACGAACCGACGTTAAATTTCCAGCGTCGGTTCATTTATTTAGCGGCTCATAAATCGTATGAAACTTTCAGCTTTTCTTTGGCTTTTTTTGTGCTTTTTCGCGGCGGGTGTGGTGAACGCGCAAACGGTTTGGCAAACAAATTTTGACGGCAAACTGCAATTTTATCAAACGACCGATTTCGGTGTGTTGCTCGCCGGAACTGATAGTTCGCTTTATGCCGTTGACGGGCAAACGGGCGAAACACTGTGGCGCAGGAAAACAAAAGGTTTGGATGAAACTTCGATTACGCCGATTCCTTCGACCGATTTGATTTTGATTTCGATTGACGAAGGCGATAAATCGCGGATTGAAGCCGTTGATTTATTGTCGGGCGCGACCGTTTGGCGCAGCGATAAAGTCAAGGGCGACGTTTTGCAGTTGGCGGTTGCGCCCGAACAGGATTTGCTCGCCGTCGTGCTGGTCAAAAAAGCGAAAGGAAAAGTCGGCGAAGAATTCAAACGAACGCCGATTGTTCACGTTTTCGGATTATCGAGCGGCGATGAGCTTTGGAAAAAAGAACTCGAATCGGACGTGCAAATGATGCCTTCGCGGTTCGATTCTGAAAGTGAAGTCGCTTACACGCTCGACAATTATCGCCCGCCGCTGATTCTCGACGGCAGGCTTTTTCTATTTTACGAAGGCGCGACTTCGTATGACGCGCGAACGGGAAAAGAAGGAACGCGCGAAAAGTTTAAGATTAACGAAGGCGGTTTGGCGTTGACCGAAGCCGATCCGGTTTTTGACGATAAATTTCTCTACACATCGGGACGCGGAAAAATTCGCGCCGTCAATCGGCGTTCGGGCGAAGTCGAATGGGAAGCGAAAGATTTGGGCGTGACACCGGAAATGGCAATCGTCGGAGATATTTTGTATGTCAGAACCGGCGGGCAATTTACGCGCCTTAAAGACGGCGAAACGGAAGAAAAAGGCAGTTTCGGCGTGTCGGCGATTGACACGAGCAATGGCAAAACCCTCTGGCGTTACAAAGGCGCGGACAAAGGTTTAACGAATTTTGTTTTTGCGGACGCAAACACGATTATGGTTGCCGACAAAGACGATTTGATTACGATTGATACGCGCAGCGGCAAGCGCATTGATAAATTTGAACACGATGTGGAAAAAGCGCAGTTCGTTTTAATCAACGAAAGTGGCAAAGCCGTCGTCGGCGGACGCGATGAGATTGCGGCGTTTCAGATTCAAGGTTCAAGGTTGAAAGCGGAGAACGATTTCAAATTTCAAATTACAGATTCAAGATTTCAAAGTTCGCTTCTCGAAATCCAAAATCCAAAATCTAAAATCCAAAATCGAGAAGCCGTTTGGCGAGTGCAGCACAAATCTCCGTCGCGGGGCGTTTTTCGCACAATTGCCGGAATTGCGCTGCGGGCGACCGCGCTTTATTTTCGTTACGGCGGTGTGGCGACTTCGGCTTTGAATATCGTGCGTGGCGCAAATGTAGCGCGGTCGGTTTTGTCTCTGCGCTGGTCGGGTTTGAAAACTCGATTTTCTTCGTTCGATTTAACAACGCTCGCCGCTAATTCGGCGAAAAATTACGTTTCCGGCAGAATCAGCGTTTTCGGAATCGCGTCCCGAACGCCGGGTTTTTTGAATCGTTTCAACGGCTTGCAAATTACGACTCCGGCAAACATTCGCGGGAAAATCATCGGCGGCGCACTCAGTCGCGCCACGCCGTCACGCGCCGAGGTGCAGGAAAGTCTGCTTGATCGAATTGATCCGGTGCGGCAGATTGAAAAACTTTCCGGCTACTTTCTGCGCCGCCAGCGACTCGCCGAGATTCGCGGAAATTATATGTATTTCTACACCGATTTGCCGAAACCGTTCGCTAAAAAAGGGTTGCTCGGCGTGAACGTCCACACGGGCAAAGATTCACGTTTCATTTTAATTTCCGAACCCGACGCGCGTTTTACAACTGATGAAACCGTCGGTTTGCTTTATTCGGCAAACGGCAATCGCCTTCAGGCATTCGATGTTTTAGAGCGGTAAATCTCAACTTGAAAACAAGGAGTTTTTAGTAGAAATTAATCACAGACCAAACTTATGGACGCGGATATAAACTTTTCTAAATTTGCGTCCATTTGTGTTAATCTGAGGTTAATTTTTCTTTGCCAATCCAAATCTATGAAATTGAAAATTATTTTTGTTTTATCGCTGTGTTTCTGTGTTTTTGCGGTGAATTCTTTTGGTCAGAAATCAAAGGAAAAGCCCAACGCGGAAATTGCCAAAATGCTGAAAGAGATTTCGGCTCAACGAATCGAAACCGACATTCGCAAACTTGTTTCATTCGGAACCAGAAATACTTTGTCGGAGCAGGATAATCCGACGCGCGGAATCGGCGCGGCGCGTGATTGGCTTTTTTCGGAATTTCAAAAAATATCGAACGATTGCGGAAACTGTCTGACCGTCGAGAAGCAAACTTTTACGCAGCAGCCGACGGCGAACAAGCGCGTCACGGAGCCGACGATTTTAACCAACGTCGTCGCTACTTTGAAAGGCGTGACCAATCCCGAAAGAGTGTATATCGTTTCCGGTCATTACGATTCGATGTGCAGTTCGCCGTCGGACGCGAAATGCGACGCGCCGGGCGCAAATGACGACGCTTCGGGAACTGCTGCCGTGATCGAAATGGCGCGGGTGATGTCGAAAGGAAAATTTGACGCGACGATTATTTTTATGACCGTTCCGGGCGAAGAACAGGGACTTTTGGGCGCGACTTATTTCGCCGAACAAGCCAAAATCAATAAAATGGACATCGAAGCGATGTTCACCAACGATATTATCGGCGGCGTGACGACGTTTAAAAATTCGCCCGAAAGAAATTCCGTCCGCGTATTTAGCGAAGGTGTCCCGTCCAACGAAACCGAAGCCGAAGCCAACACGAGACGCGGCACGGGCGGCGAAAACGATTCGGCTTCGCGGCAGTTGGCGCGATTTATCAAAGAAACCGCCGATTTATATTCGCCGAAGTTTCGCGTCCAGATGATTTATCGCCGCGACCGCTATTTGCGCGGCGGCGACCATATTCCGTTTGTCGAGCGCGGATTTTCCGCCGTCCGTTTCACCGAACCGAACGAAGATTACGACCATCAGCATCAAAACGTGCGAACCGAAAACGGGAAGTTTTACGGCGACACGACCGAATTTGTGGATTTCAATTACGTGGCGAACGTGACGCGCATTAACGCGGCGAGTCTGGCGAAATTAGCTCTGGCTCCGGCGCGTCCGAAAAATGCCGGAATGGTGACGACTCGCTTGGGCAACGATACGGAAATAAAGTGGGACGCGAATGCGGAGGCGGATTTAGCCGGTTACGAAATCGTCTGGCGCGACACGACGAGCGCGTTTTGGACAAACTCGCAGTCGGTCGGAAGTGTCACTAATTTTGTGATGAAAGGAATGTCGAAAGATAATTACTTTTTCGGCGTGCGCTCGGTTGATAAAGCGGGTAACAAAAGTCCGGTCAGCTATCCGAAACCGATGAGGTGAAATGTGGTTTGAAATCGCAATCGTCGCCGTGCTGCTTCTCGTCGGACAAATCCTGTTCGCGCATTTCGAGGAGCAAACTCCGCGTTGGCGAATACTGCTCAAACAAGCTCTTGGCATCGTTGCGCTTGTTTCGATTTCCTACTTTTTCGGCAGATTTTGGTTTTACGCGTCGCTTGTCGCTCTATCAATTCCGGTATTAATCATTCACGGCTGGTGGCTGCCGAAACACGGCATTAATGGCTGGACGGGCGAGCCGAAAGACAAATATTACAAATTGCGCGGTTGGAAATCGGACTAAAGTTCACAGTATCGCTTATTTCTTTGAATTACATTTTTATGAGTTACGCAGTTGAGAAAAAGAAACCACGAAATAACACGAAGCGGCACGAAATAAATCCGAAAATTTCTTGTTTTTTTTTGTTTTTTCGTGTTATTTCGTGGTTCATTTCTTCAACTGCGTAAGTCCTAAAACTAATGCTTTGTAGTCTAAGTTTTTTATAATCGAACTGCCATCTTCGTTCAGAGTCCGTTCGCGGACTCGCCCGTTAGATACGACGGACTCAGAGAAAATCAAAGAGTATGAGGAACTGAACAAACTTAACCAAAAATAAATGTTGTTCTGGGAAGGCGTGAAGCTAAGCAAACACTCAACAATTGAATGAATGTGAGAGCGAAATACTTACTTTCTATTTATCCGAGGGTTCTAAAAGATTTTTGTAAACGAGTTGTTTTGGTAACCACCGTTCGGCAGTCGATTCTCAAAAAGTATGGCGAATTGATTCATCGCTCCGCTCCAATTCTGTATCGGCATTGTCCATTTTTTCGAGATGTTTTTCAAGGCTAAGTACAGAATCTTGAAAACCGCTTCATCCAACGGAAACATCGCTCAATTTTTGATGATTTCGTCAGATATGCAAAAAACGGTAATCGCATTATGATGAGTTTACCGAATCGGCTTCAGATTATGAAGAAGAATTAAACTGGCTGGATATGTTCCTTTAGGAAGTCATTTAAGGGCATGGTGTTCCGGAATCAGCATATATACAACGATCTGCCCATTTATAAGAATAATTATTCCTTGGATCTATAACAGGTGAATCAGTTGCTTCGAGTGGATTAACCGGACGAAGAACCGGAAAATGCCATCTGCCCATTCGCGCATCCCTACCGAAAGCGACATCTTTTGCTGCTGCGTTACTATTAAAAGTATAATCCGCAAGTGCGTGAAGCCTTCGCCATATACCCCAATAATCTTGTCCATTAGTATTGCCGCCGCCGTCGGCATCGCTTGCAATTCCGGTATTTGGAGCGTCGTGTCCAGCATTCAATGCGCACATTGTTTTAGCAGTGCGAATCACCTGCCATTTCCGTTCAGTAATTTGCGGAAGACGATTCCAAATATCATTTTGCGCAATTAGAGGGTCAACGGTAGTATCATCCCCAAATACTTGCACGATGAGTTTAGCTGTTGCCGGAATTGAGTTATAACCGTTTCCCCAAGAATAATAAGCAGCCATTGGAAAAAGGAATAGTCCGTTTGCGCCCCATCCCAAAGCAACTGCTCGACGCGCCAGTTCCGGCACAGCGCCAGCCCCATATGAATGACCTGCAAAACCAATCCGAGTGGTATCCATCAGATTGCCGTAATGCTGCACGGCAATCTGAAAGCCGGACCACATTTGTTCGTAACGGTCAGCGTGTGTCGTTTGATAGTTATCAGTATAAGGAGCGAAAACAACTATATAGCCATTACTCGCTAACTGCCGCAGCAAATCTTCGTATCCTTGGAATCGAAAGCTGCCATAACCATGAGCGAAGAAAACAACGGGAAGACGATTACCCGCAGTTGCGTTACTTGGTAGAAAAACCGAAACTGGCGCGGGAACATTTGGATTTGGGTGAGCAATTGACTGATGCGCAACAGCAAACCCTCCTGCGCCTCCGTATTCGCCGGACAATGGCAAAGTTGTTGATTTAAGATTCGTGCAGGCAGACACCTGAGCTTTCACGATAGAGAACGATAGTATTAAACTGACCAGCAAAAAAGCAATTAAATATAACCCAAAGTATCTGTTTAGTATTTTATATTCTCTCATCTTGTAGCGCCGTTTTACCTAAATTTCTTCATCATTCCACGTTCGACTTTAACATATTCGTCACTATAATTTCAATAAGATTAACCGTCAGTAATCCAAATAAATAAGGTCAAAGTAATAAGGATGCGCTTACAATTAAATTTATTTATGTTGAATTTTCTTTTCTAAAAAAAGAAATTAAATCACTGTTATAGTCCTAAAGTTGGAGGTGCGAAACTAAAGGCAATTGGAAAATGAAACAAAAAAAAATCCAAAATTATATGAAAAGTTGTACTGGATTATTGATTGTTAATTGAAAATTTCGTGCAACATTTGTGCAACAACTTAACAAAACCACGAGATTTAATACAAACTAAGCTAAACTTATAGGACTTACGCAGTTGGAAGAAGCGAATAACGAGGGTTCGACAAATAAGCTCTGACGGCATCCCGAATAATACTGGTTTTCGCTTGAATCCAACTCAATTTTTCTCGGTAACAATGACTTTCCAATCGCACAAATGCTCGAATACACAGCCCGATGTGATTCAACACGGGGCGAAGCCTTCGGCATTGCGCTCGTTCAATCAAGCACTGCTGTTTAAGGGCGCGATGATACATCTCAATCCGCCACGCGCTTTTGGCTGCGGTTCGGCGTTCCGGTTCGGTCATCGTCCAGAGACTCGTCGCCCAGTACTCCGATGTGCCGTCCGTGGCACGAACTCGAAATACTTTGATTTCTCCAAAACCCTTCAGCCAGCAGATCGTGCCATCGCCACCGCACAAGCCCGCTTCAGCGACGGCTTGCAGTTTGCCGGTTGCCACTCTGATTTGGCGATTGGCTTTAAGCCTGGTCAGAAAATGCCAGCCCAAGGCGCGACACAATTTGAGGTTTTCAACCGACCCATACCAACTATCGAAACACACCATTGCGGGATTAAACCCGCGTTCAAACGCCTCAAGCAGCATCTCGGCGAAATGGTCGTTCTTGGTTTTGCCGTCTGTGTCTTTGTCAAACAGGCGATAGTCAACCGGAACGCAGCGAACTCCATCGGTCCAGAGCAAAGTAATCAAATTGATGCCCGAAACCACTTCTTTTTGTTTGCCCGACCAATGCCGGTAAACCAGAGCATTGAACGGCGAGTAGGGTTTCTCAAGCGTCGAATCGTCGAGAACCAGCATCCCGCTTCCCAAATCAATCTGCGTTCGGGCTTCTGCCCAGAGCGTCTCGGTATCCGGTTCGAGACGCGAAAGCAGTCGCGTAAAAGCGTCGTGCGCGGGAGCGTCTTTGCTCTCCGGCTGAACGCGCTCGGCTTCAGTCGCCGTTACGTCGCGCGGCGTGGCAATGATAAAGTTAATGTAATCTTCGTCAGTCACTTTTGGCGGATTCATTCTTTATTTTTATCAAATATCTTTTCAACTGCGTAAGTCCTAATTTTCAAGAAACCGTTCCGCCGCAGCTTGAACCCGCGCCCGCCGTGCATCCGAAACAATGCGCGGCGGTTTTTATTGCGCGATTCGCAAATTTTTCGGGCTTAAAGTCGAAAATCGTCTGCGGAACAGTCTCGGAGATACCGATTTCTAACATTTGGTTAAAATCGCAGTCGTAAAGATTGCCGCGCCAATCTACGCTCAACGTGTTGCGGCACATCAAACCTTCGACCGTTGACGGATTGAAAGCGTTGATGAGTTTCCGCATATAACTTTCCTCGTTGCGCGAACGCCGCAGCCAATCGAGATAACGCGCCACCGGCATATTGGTAATCGTGTAAAGATTGTTAAAATGCAGACCGTAACGCGCCTTCAATTCACGCTTGAAATCGGCTTCGACAGCAGTTTGCGCGGGCGGCAAAAACGCTCCCGTCGGATTGTAGACGAGATTCAAAATCAAATCGCCGCCTTCGATTCCGTAACCGACTTGATTCAGTTTTTTAATCGCTTCGATTGATTTATCGAAAACGCCTTTGCCGCGCTGCGCGTCGGTTGGCTGCGCTGTAAAATACGGCAGACTCGAAACGACTTCGATTTTATTGGTGCGAAAAAACTCCGGCAAATCTGTTTGTCCCGGCTCGAACATCACGGTCAAATTATGCCGCACGATGATTTTCGCGCCCGTCTTGACGGCTTCCGTCACCAGATAACGAAAATCGGGAATCATTTCGGGTGCGCCGCCGGTGATGTCGAGCGTCGGAATTTGATACTTTCGCAACACGTCCAAACACGCTTCAATCGTCGGGCGCGTCATAATTTCCGTCCGCTTCGGCGAAGCGTCAACGTGGCAGTGCTGGCACGCCTGATTGCAGAGTTTGCCGACGTTGATTTGCAGAATTTCAATTTCGCCCGAACGCAATTCTAAATTGTGTGATTTTAATTTTTCATAGAAATCAATCGGCGAATGCGGCAATGCCGGTTTGCCGTTGCGGGTAATTTGGATTGCTGCGGTTGAAGCCATCGGATTTTTTGCCAAGAGAACACGGAGTTCTCAGAGATTTGTCTGCGAATCAGTAGTTTGAAAATGCACTAATCTCTTAGACTCTTGCTCTGCGTCCTCTGCGCCTCTGCGTGAGAAAGAGTTTCACGCGGAGGAAAAAACAAGTTATCTCGACATTTGTTTCAACTACTGATTCGCATTTGTTTATAAAATAGTTTTTCTCTGTGCGCTCTGTGTTCTCTGTGGCGAACCTTTTTCACATCGAAATTTTATCGTGCGCGTTGTGCGATTGGATGCCGTGAATCAAACTCGCGCCGCCGCGAATTGCCGACGCAAGATGAATCGCTTCGGTCATTTGCTCTATATTCGAGCCGCTTTCCAAACTCGAACCGGTGAAAGCGTCAATGCAATACGGGCATTGAATCGTGACTGCGACTGCCAAACCGATCAACGCTTTCTCGCGCTTCGAGAGCGCACCGTCTTCCTGACAGGCTTGATACCAAGCCATAAATTTCTCGAAAAGTTCCGGTTTTGATTTGCCGATTTCACCGAAACGCGCTAAATCTTCTTCGTTGTAATAGTGCATAATATCTGTTTCTGATTCTCCGTTTATGAAAAACGCCGTAATTATTATGACAAAAGTTCCCGTCGCGGGAAACGTGAAAACGCGCCTTCAGCCGACTCTTTCCGCCGAAAAATGCGCGACGCTCGCCGAGTGTTTTTTGGCTGATACGGTTTCTAAAATAAAACTTTTGCAAATTCCGCTGATAATTGCTTTTGCGCCGGTTGAACAGCGGAAAAATTTGCTGAAAATGCTGCCGGACGAGCAAATGCTCGTCGAACAAACGGGCGTGAACCTCGGCGAAAAAATGTTCAATGCTTTTCAATTCGCTTTTTCGCAGAATTTGGATGCGGTCGTGATGGTCGGCACGGACAGCCCGACTTTTCCGGGCGAATTTGTCACGCGGGCATTTGAAAAGCTATCGGAAAGCGATGCGGTTATCGGCAGAACGGCGGACGGCGGATTTTATCTGATCGGACTGCGAATGTTGCGAAAAGAGATTTTTGCGAAGGTCGAATGGAGTTCGCCGCAGACGTTCGAGCAAACGACGCGGAATATCGAAAAATTGAATTTGAAACTCGCGCGATTGCCCGATTGGTATGACGTTGACACGCCGAACGATTTGGAAATTTTGAAAGCGGATTTGGCGAAAAACCCGGATACCGCGCCGCAGACATTCGAGTTTATGAAAAATTTATCAGCGGAAATTCTGCGCCTGTTCTAAAAATTATTAGAAGTTACGCAGTTGAAAAATAAAGGCATATTTTAACAAGATGGACAGGATGAACAGGATAATTAAACGATTCGGCAAATCTTTTTCTTATCCTATCCGTCCAGTCCATCCTGTAAATGTTACTTTCAACTGCGTAATTCATAAATTATGTCTGATACTAAATCTCCTGATAAACTTTTTCGGTGGCGATAATCATTCGCTCGACATCAAAATTCTCTTTCGCTCTGGTTTGTGCGTTTTGCCCGAAAGTTTTACGCATTTCTTCATTATTTAAAAATTCGCTGATCGCTTCGGCTAATCGAATCGGGTCTTTGATCGGAACGAGCTTTCCCGAATGATTCGTTTGCAGCAACTCGTTCGCGCCTTCGGTTCCGGTGGCGGCAATCGCACAGCCGATTGCCATCGCTTCTAAAATCGCCAAGCCGAAACTTTCCGTGTGCGAAGCCGAAACAAAAACGTCCAACGCCGCCAGCAAAGACGCGGTATCTTCAACCCAGTCGAGCCACAAAAATTGTTCCTCCATTCTGAAAATTTTGACCAGCCGTTTGAGTTCGCGCCGAAAATCCTGTTTGTAGGAATTATCTTTGCCGACCACGACAAAACGAGCGTCGGGAAATTTTTGAGCGATAATCTGCGCCGCCAAAATAAAATCTCGCTGACCTTTCAAAACTTTCAATTCGCCGACCGTGCCGATTAAAAAAGCGTCGAACGGAATGTTCTGCTCGAATCGAAATGCTTCCCGCAGTTTTTTCCGATCAAGGTTTCCCAACGCTTCAACATCAATGCCGTTCGACACCAGAACGACTTTTTCCTTCGAGAAAATGTTCTGCAAATTCGCTTCAACGGGCTTTGAAACGGCGATGGCTTTGGAAAGATTGGTCAAAGTAAAGCGGTGAAACGGCTTGAGCGGAAACAGAACGTGGCGCGTCAAAACAAATTTCGGCGTTTTCGCCATCCGGCACGCGAGACTCGCCGGAATGTAATCGCGCACGGCGTGGGCGTGGACGATTTCGATATTATTTTCGCGGATAAATTCGGCAATGCGCGTCGCGCTCAAAACTCCGAATGAATTTCTCAGAGAAACGTGCAGAATATTCTCCGCCGGCAAAAAATCCAGTCGCTTCCGCCATTCGCAAGTCGGTCGCAGCGCGGCGAAAACGTCGTGTCCGTGCGCGTTCAGACCGCGACACAAATCAACGAAATGCTTTTCCCCGCCGCCGAAAGTCCGCGCTGAACTGATATGTAAAATTCGCACAGGTAAATGGTAAATGGTAAATGGTAAATAGCGGGAAATAAAAAAGGCGCGTTTCCCGAAGGAAACACGCCATAGAGGTTTTTCCGCTAAAGAGGAAAAACTAAAATTGAAAACGCGCACCAAGCTGCATTTGGAAAAGCTGACTTCCCGGATTGGTCGCTAAATTAATATTTCCGGCATTTGTTCCGGCTTGCTCACGAATTTGTAAAAAGTTCACATTCGTTGAGCCGTTCACGCCGCAAAGCTGCGAACCGACTGAACAATACTGTCCAAGTGTGCCGGAAGTCGAGTTAGTTCCAGGGAACGCGAACACGATATTCGGGCGATTGATGACGTTGAAAAATTCGGCGGAAAACGTCAAACGTCTTCTTTCATCAAATTTAAATCCTTTTTGGACGCGCAAATCAACATCGTAAAGACTGCTGTTGCGGAAAATGTTGCGTCTGAATTCGACACCGTAAGTCGCCAGCGGTCGGTCATTAAAAACGCTGTCGCCGTTTAAGTCCGCCCCGGCATAAGCATTGATCGGCGTTCCCGAACGAAAACGGATTGCGCTGGAAACCTCAAAGCCCAAAGGCAAAAAGAAGATCGGATTGGCAACGAATTGGTGTTTTCGGTCAAGTCTTGAATTACCGTATTCACCACGCAAATTATACGGATTAGCGT
>JAJAZE010000508.1 GCA_026785925.1 Pyrinomonadaceae bacterium | reverse complement strand
AGCTATGCGAGCCTCGAAGCCTTTTCCGAAAATCGCGGTGTCTGGCTCCAATGGAAGACCGAAGTTGAAACGAAAAATCTCGGCTTTTACGTCTATCGGATCAGCGGCGGCGAAAGGGAACTAATCAGTCCGGCTTTGATTCCCGGCGCGTATTTGCAGTCACGCGAAGAAAAAATTACCGCCGGAAGTTATTCGACTTTTGACCGGCTCGGCGATTTAAATTCAACTTACGTCATCGAAAGCTACAATCTCAACGGTCGCAGATACGATTCGGAAACGATTCAAACGCAGTTTATTCAGGATTTGGCGACGATTACCGGAATTTCATCCGAAGAATTAGAAAATCAAGCGAGGAACGCCGCACCGGTGACTTTGGAGGAGAAATCGCTTCTGCCGAAAGATTTGGCGGCGGAAGTGGCTTTGACGACGGCGCGTGTCAATCCGACGACGCAGCTTTGGGTGGCGGCACAGCCGGGCGTTAAAATCTTCGTGAAAAAAGAAGGTTTGTATCGCGTTGCGGCGGCTGTTTTGCTGGCAAACGGTTTCGACACGACCGCGCCGAGAAATCTCTGGCAGCTTTATGTCGGCGGTGTCGAACAATCTATCAACATCGCCGCCGACGGCAGTTACATCGAATTTTACGGCAAACCGATTGAAACGCTCGATGCGGACGCGCAGACTTATTTTCTGGTCGTCGGCACACAGAACGGCAAACGCATCGGCAGCACTCTGCGCCGCCGCATCGGTGGTTCGGTGACATCGGAAAGTTATTTATATTCTTCATCGAAAAAGGAAAGATTTAATTACTCGCAAAACTATTTGAACGGCGATACGGAAAACTTTTTCGGAACCGTCGCCAGCAGCGATCCGGTCAACATCGGAACCATTAGTTTCAATTTGACGGGCGTGGACTTTAACGCCGTGAACGCCGGTTTTGGCATCACCATTCAAGGCTTGACTCAGGTCGCTCACCAAACCGTCGTCACGCTCAATACGGTTGAACTCGGCACTTTGACGAGTGTCAATTACGGTTCGGCTTCCAGACATTTTAATATCCCGACTTCGGCTTTGCGCGAGGGAATCAACGAAGTCAAAATAAAAACTCTCGCTTCAACGGATATAACTTTGTTCGGCGGATTAACCGTCAGTCTGTCGCGCCGCTACAAAGCGGAACAAAATCAGATTTCATTTTATGTGCCTAACTACAAAGCCAATTACGTCGAAAATTTTTCTTCGCCGAACATTCGCGTTTTCGACACGACGGATTCTGATAATCCGTTATTGATTACCGGCTTGCTCATCGAACCGAGCGGCGGCAGCAATCGCGTCTATCTGCCTTCAAATCGCGGTCGAGTGATGTTTGCGGTCGAAGATTCGGCGATTATGCAGCCGTTTTCGGTGGTCAGAAACACGCCTTCAACTCTTTCGACCACGAATAATAACGGTGAAATGATTATCATTTCCCACAAAGACTGGCTGGCGCAGGCGGAAGATTGGGCAGTTTATCGCCGCGCCCAGGGCTTGACCGTCAAGGTCGTCAACATCGAAGACGTTTTCGACGAATTCAGCTACGGCGTTTTGAAACCCGACGCAATTCGGGATTTTCTCCGATATGCCAAAGAAAACTGGCTGATTAAACCGAATTACGTTCTGCTGTTGGGCGATGCGACTTACGACCCGAAAAACCATCTGGGAGCTGGAAATATCAACTTTGTTCCGACCCGCTTGATTGATACGATTTATACGGAAACGGGCAGCGACGAAACATTGGCGGATTTTAACGATGACGGATTAGCGGAGATTGCGATTGGCAGAATTCCCGCCAGAAACGGCGCGACCGTCACTTTGGCTCTCAACAAAATGATCGCTTTTGAACAAACCGTCGGGCAGGCACTCAATCGCGGCGTAATTTTTGCCAGTGATCTGCCGAACGGCTATGACTTTGAAGGAGTCAGCATCAGATTGCGCGACCAGTTACCGGCGAACATTCCGCGCATTATGATCAATCGAGCATTGCCTGATGCCAACGCGCAGCTCGTCAGTCAGATCAACACCGGAAGATTTCTCGTCAACTACACGGGGCACGGTTCGGCGACTTTCTGGGCGGCAACCGATTTCTTCAGCAGCAGTCACGCCAACATTTTAACTAATACGGACAGGCTTTCAATTTTTACGATGCTGACTTGTCTGAACGGTTATTTTATTCAATCAACCGACAGTTTATCGGAAGTTTTGCTGAAAAACCCGAACGGCGGCGCGGTCGCTACCTGGGCATCTTCAGGTCTGACCACGCCGGACATTCAGGAAATAATGGCGACGCGGTTTTACAATCAAATCGCCGTCGGCAACATCACGCGAATAGGCGATATGATTAAAGATGCCAAAACAACCATCAATTTCGGGCGCGACGTTCGTCTCTCCTGGGTTCTGCTCGGCGATCCGGCGATGAAGATCAAATAATCTTCCTTCTTCTCAATTTTCAAAAAGTGAATCGCTTCGATTAAAAAGCGATTCACTTTTTTGTTTTGGGAGATTGACCGGTTGACGGTTGACGAAAACCGCGCAACTCGCTAAAATTTTGTCTTTAGGATGTGGTGAGTTACAGCGACTTGCGACCACGAAAAAAATCGCTAAACAGCTTTTGAGTTTTAATTTAATTTTTTATCGAAAACTCTGCGCTTGTTTGGCGCGGAGTTTTTTGATTTTTATAATGTTTTGTTTTTTTAGAAGCAAATGTAAATTCGGATTAAACTTTATACAGATTAAAAATGAAACAGGATATTCTTTTCGCAAATGTAGATTTAGATATTGAATCTAACGAAGACTTGCAATATCTGATTAATTGTTTTGGCGATGAGGTAGATGTTTTACATCACGACCAATTAGAGAACGGGAATAACTTTGCCGTGCTTGAGTTTCATTTGAATGCAGTTGAGGCAGGCATCAAGGGAGAACCTGATATAACAATTTCCGCTTTTTGTTCTTTAATTGAAAATTTGCCGCTTGAATCTCAGAAAACTTGGAACAACTGCCTTGAAAAAAGATTTAACATAGGCTTTGAAAGTGGAAATACGGAAAAGAGATTTAATGCAGAGATTAAGCCCGAAACTGTCAAACGAGTTGCAGGAATTGGCGCAAGCATTGTAATCACAATTTATCCTATTT
>JAJAZE010000507.1 GCA_026785925.1 Pyrinomonadaceae bacterium | reverse complement strand
TTTATATTTGAACAACAAAGCCGGAAGCCACGTCAAAGTAATTGACATCAACAAAATCAAAGAACTCAAAACCGGGCAGGGCGTAACGATTTCGGTTGACGAATTCGGACAGCAAAACGCCGTCTTTGTTGACGAAGGACATAAAGGGAACGACAAGGAAGAGAGTGTGTGGCGCGGACTGCGTGAAAAAATGGGCTTTAACGGTTTTACGTTCGAGTATTCGGCAACCTTCGGACAAGTCGGCGTTTCATTGCAGGATTATTACGCCAAACGAATTATTTTCGATTATTCTTACCGTTATTTTTACAAAGACGGTTACGGCAAAGATTATTATATAGACAATATCGCGCCGGATGACACGGTTGTTGATTCCGAATCGGTCAAATATCGCTATTTGACGCTGAATCTGCTTTTGTTTTTACAGCAGAAATACTTTTACAGACAAAACAAAGAAGAAGTTTGGGATTTCAAAATCGAAAATCCACTGCTTATTTTTGTCGGTCATACGGTTAATCCTTCAACTAAAGCGAAAGCGGAAAAAGAAGAAAACGAAAAAACGATTTCCGACGTGAGTTTGCTGATTCATTTCTTCAAAGATTTTTTAGGCAATCCGGCGAAATACGAAGCGACAATTGAAGACGTGCTGAATTGTCGCGGTCAATTTGCCGCCGAATGTAATCAAAGACTCGATTGGCTGTTGTCGCAAACGAAGGACAAAAGAGAGCTTTACAATCTAATCACGCAGGAAGTTTTTAACGCCGTCGTGCCGGACGGTTTGGAACTTCACACAGTTTCAAAGGCAAACGGCGAAATTGCGCTCAAAGTAAAAGGCAATAATCCTTATTTTGGTTTAATCAATATCGGCGATGTAAGCAGCTTCAAAACCCGATCTGAAAAAGATGAGTTTGAATTTTTGACCGATAGTTTAACCGATCCGCTTTTCAAAAATCTTTCGGCGGTTTCATCAAACCCGGTTAATATTCTGATCGGCGCGAGAAAGTTTATTGAAGGCTGGAATAATTACCGCGTTTCTTCTATCGGTTTAATAAACTTCGGCAAATCCGAAGGCTCGCAAATCATTCAGCTTTTCGGGCGCGGCGTTCGTCTGCGCGGAAAAGATATGTCGTTAAAGCGTTCGACTGAAACGGATCGAACTCTGCCGTATCTGCCGATTGTCGAAACGCTCAATGTTTTCGGCTTGAATGCTAAATACATCACGCTTTTCAAAGACAATCTCGAAAAAGAAGGCGTGAAAACCGAATTTCATACTTTCACTGTTCCGGCATATCTCTACAAACAACAGCAAGGCGAAACCATCGGCGGTTTAGACTTGATTACTTTACGCAAACCCGAAGGAATTACGCCGTTTTATGAAACCGGGATTTTTGAACTGGAGTTTGACCGGAACTTAAAGCCGAAACTGGATTTAACGACCAAGCGCGTGACCGTCGCGCCGAACGGCGATTTTATCGGCAATCACGAACCCGCGAAAATTCAAACATTGGACGCATACAAAAACGATATTGACTTTTACGCGGTTTATCTCGAACTGCTTGGGCATAAACGCTCGAAACGATTGTTCAATCTGAAAATCAAGCCGGAAACTTTGCGCGAAATTGCTTCCGAACGATTCTGTGAAATCAGCACGGACGAGCCGATCAAAATTGACAGTCTGCGCGATGTCGAAAATCTTCATAAAATAACCGTTTCGATTTTCAAAAAATATGTCGAGGCTTTCTACAATCCGCGACTTCGCGTTTATGAAGCGAAACATTTGCAGTCGGTCAAATTAACCGAAGCCGATCCGTCTTTGCAGGATTTGGATTATACCGTTACCGTTGCCAAAACAGACGGCAACGGCAAGTTGAAGGCAAATATTGATAATGTAATTGCGGAGATTGAAGCCGTGATTACGAAAGCCGCGCAAGATGTTGAGATTTACTCACACAACAAAGTTCTCATTAACGCTTGGTTTGAAAAACACTTGTTTCATCCGCTTTTAGTTGATTCGACCAAGCAAGACAAGACAAAGCATATCGAAAGCATTTCACCAAAGGGAATAAACGACAGCGAAACGCAGTTTGTCAAAAACTTTGCGGCATTTGTGCAAACCGCAAATGATGCAGGCGAATATCTCGATTGTAATTTTTATCTTCTGCGAAATAAAACAAAATCGAAAGGTTTCGGCTTCTACTTTTCTTCGGCGGGCGGTTTCTTCCCGGACTTTCTATTGTGGATAAAACGGAAAATCGGTGACAAAGAAAAACAATATCTGACATTTATTCACTTTGGGTGTAATACCCCGTCAGCTTGCTGCGGCTTTATACTATGTGAATGAGCAAGTTCATTCATAAGAGCCACAATGTTTCAGTTTTGATGTATCACATCGTGTGTCCGGCGAAATATCGCCGAATGGTTTTTTCCGAAGTGGTTGAAGCCAAACTCAAAGAAGTTTGTGCCGAAATCCAGAAGCGATATGAAATCGAGTTTCTGGAAATTGGAGCGGACGGCGACCACGTTCACTTTCTGGTGCAAAGTGTGCCGAAGTTGTGTCCGCAGAAGATTGTGCAGGTCATTAAAAGTCTGACGGCACGCGAAATCTTCAAGGCTTGCCCGGAAGTCAAAAAGCAACTGTGGGGCGGCGAGTTTTGGTCGGACGGCTATTTCATCAGCACAGTCGGCGCACACGGGAACGAACAAATGATAAAGAACTATGTCGAGCAACAAGGAAAGATGGAGAAAGACGGACAACTCCGACTCTTTTAATACCCCGTCAGCTTGCTGCGGGGAAAATTTATTTGGTGTGAATTTAGGTGTGAAATGGAAAAGAGGCATTCTTCAATGCCTCTAAACCGTTGTTAAATATGGTACACCCGGCAGGATTCGAACCTGCGACCCTCTGGTTCGAAGCCAGATACTCTATCCAGCTGAGCTACAGGTGCAAAGTAATTTATGATTCTAGTTTGCCGGTTTTCAATTTGCAAGCGGATAATTTAAATAAAAACTTTTTATCAATCGAAACCTCAAAGTCGCAAACATCAAATCCGATTACTTTTTCTGAAACTCGCGGCGAATATATTTCACTAAATCGCGCATTTGCTGTTCGGTTAATCTATCTTTAAAGGCAGGCATTTCATCTTCTTCGCCATTGGCGATATAGTCGTAAAGTTTATCGTCCGAAGCGTTCATCGCGCCTTTCGATTGGTAACTCGGAACTTTGATTTTTTTGCCTCCAAAGTCCGCCGCGCCGCCTTCGCCGTTTTCACGATGACATTTGACGCAGGTTTCCAAATAAATCTTCTCCACCGAAGCGAGTTCATCAATTGCAGCAGTCGGCTGAACTGTTGGATTGGTGACGACAACCGTATTCGCCGCCGAATTCGTATCGGTTGTTTTAGTTTCGGCGCAGGCAAAAATAAAAAGCGTGACGGTTAATAAAATAAAGGAGGTTTTGATAAATTTCATACGTTTTTTCCCGAAAAAGATTTGCTTGGGAAACGCTGGAAGTTTAACTTATAATTTACGAACATTGCAAAGTTTGAGGTTAATTATGAACAATCAAATGCGGGAAAAATTGCTTGAAATGCGTGCTTTAGACGAGCGCGTTCGTGAAGAACTGGCAAAAACAGGCGAACTTTTTGATGGTTATTGTCCAAAAATGGAAGTCGTGCATCTGGAAAACGCCGCCGCTCTGGAAAAGATGATTGCCGAAAACGGCGGCTGGCTCGGAAAATCTGTGGTCGGGAAAGACGGCGTGGACGCGGCTTGGCTGATTGTGCAGCACGCGATTTCATTGCCCGGATTTTCGCGGCGATGTTTGGAATCAATTGAAAATTCCGTCGCCGAAAATGAAGCCGCCGCGCAACACGCGGCGATGCTGCGCGACCGCATCAAGTTTTTTGAGGGCAAACCGCAGCGATACGGCACACAGAGCGATTGGAACAAAGACGGCGTGATGGAAGTTTGGACACTCGAAAATGAAGGAAAAGTTAATGACTTCCGCGCCGCCGTCGGATTAGAACCACTCGAAAATCTAACCTGGGAAACTGAAGAAACACGCGAAAATGCGCCGCCGAATTACGCGGAAAGGCAGCGCGACTTTAAAGATTGGGCAGAAAAAGTCGGCTGGAGAAAATAATTTTATGACTGGGGAAATTTTAATCGGCGGTGAATAAGCTGAATGAAACGAAACTTTTGCGATCAGCAATCTATTTTCACCCGATTCAATCGCCGAAATTTACTGCGGGGTTGATTTTGAGGACAAATGAGAATCAATCGAGCCTTAAAAATTATTCTGGGAACTTTTCCAAAAAACTCGCGTGTATTTATTTGAAAACTACATTACTCCTCCGTGGTTTTCAATGCTGAAAATCAAACCTGAGCCGGTCTACAAAAAAGATCGGCTCTTTTTTTTGCCCGAAACGGTTCTGTATTTAATTGGCGACTGAAATAAAATCAAACAACTCTCTTTTCCGGCGGCTTTGTATCTGATGCAAAGTTCGTTAAATTCTAAGCAATGAAAGATAAATACGGATACATTCGGTTTTTGGTTTGGCTGTTGTTGATGACATCGGCTGTTTGGGCGCAAACTCCGACGCAGACCTTGACGGTTGCGGGTTTAAAAGATTCGGTCGCGGTCAAACGAGACGAGCGCGGGATTCCTTACATCGAAGCGCAGACGGAAGCCGATTTATATTTCGCGCAGGGTTATGTAACCGCTTCGGATCGGCTTTGGCAGATGGATTTATACCGGCGCGTGGCACGCGGCGAAACGGCGGAGATTTTCGGAAAAGCGACGCTCGAAGAAGATAAACGCTGGCGCAAATTCGGTTTTGCGCGAATTGCCGAAGAAAATATCAAAAATGCGGCGGGCGACAGCCGCGTGATGCTGGAAAATTACACGCGCGGCGTGAACGCTTATATCGCCGCGCTCAACGAAAAAACTCTGCCCGTCGAATTTCAGATTCTGCGCTATCAGCCGCGCCAATGGACGATGGCGGATTCGATTGTCATCAGCAAAATTTTCGACGATGGTTTAAGCAATACCTGGCGAATGGATTTGATGAAGGCGAGTTTGATGGATTTGCCGAAGGAAAAACTAGCCCGCGTTTTAGACCCGCGCTCGCCGCTCGATGTTTTGTTGATTGGGAAAGATGCGGAAAACTCTAATTCTCGAACGGCGGAATTTAAGCTGAAAATTGCAGATTCAAACGAATCAAAATCTGGAATCTGGAATCTGGAAACGGGAATCGCTTTGGCGAAAGCCGAAGAAATCAGAAAATCGTCGCTTGAGCGCATCGGATTTTACGCCGAAGATTTGGCGGCGAGCAATAACTGGGTGATTTCCGGCAAGCGAACGATTGACGGGAAGGCGATTCTGGCGAACGATCCGCATTTGCCTTCGACGCAGCCGCCGATTTGGTATCTGGTCAACCTTTCTGCGCCGAACTTTAAAGT
>JAJAZE010000506.1 GCA_026785925.1 Pyrinomonadaceae bacterium | reverse complement strand
TATATTTAAAGTCGGAAAGTTTAACGATATTATCTAAAACCACGTAGTAATCCCATACCAAATCTTTAGCTATATTATATTCACCGCGTTTATACTGGTTATCTTTACAAGGAACAGTAGAATAATTTACTCGAACAAACGCTTCATCTGTTGAATAGCGTTGATAATTATTATCGTCCATTTCAGGTTTTCCCAATATTTTATCAACCGCAGTTTTATCTGTTTTGAGCGGTTTAATTCCTTTCCAGCCATCCTCAACAGTTTGAGAAAATCCAATTATGTTCAGAAAAATAATTAAAATTAAAACATTAATTTTTGGCAGAGTCTTCATAATTTTTATTCTCCAAATTATCTAACCAATTCTCGATTTCCTCTGATTCAAGATTCGACAAATTCTTTTCGCCAAAACGAACGCGATTATATTTTTCCGTGATGCGAACGGCTTCGGGTATATTCAAGGCAAAGGCGAATTCCAAAGGCGTTTGATGCGCGGCGCGGGTGAAACCTTTGCTCGCCAAAACCTTTTGCATCCGCTCGTAAAATTCGATAATCGTCGTTTCGTTTTTGAACTTTAGCCAACTATGAATTCTCTGCCAAATGTCGAGTCGTCTGATTTTTCGGTAAAGCCAGATGATTGTAATCGTTCCGAGAATCGCCGCCAGTAAATATCCGATGCCGAACGCGACGGCTCGTGCGCTCGCCTGCAAGCCTTTGTCGCCGCGCACTTCGCGCCACCAATCCGACAGGCGATATTGCATTTCATTGAGCCAGACGGAAGTTTTCGCTTGATATTCGACAAAACTGCTTTTGACCGAGCGCATCAGGGATTTTTGTTCCTGATTGTCGTAGGCGACGAAATACTGTATCCAAAAAGTTTCGAGCGCGACGAGATAACTGTTGAATTTTCCCAGCATTCCGCTAGAAGCCGTCGAGTCGTCAAATCGTCCGGCGGCAGGTGTCGGGTCAAACGGAACCCAGATGTTTTCTCGCGGGAAATAAACTTCCACCCAAGAGTGCGCGTCTTTTTGTCTGACGACGAAAACGTCCGCCGTTTCGTTGTATTCGCCTTGCTGAAAACCGTTGACGACGCGCGTGGCGATGCCTTGCGTGCGAAGCATAATCGCCATCGCCGTTGCAAAATACTCGCAATGACCTTCGCGGATGTTGAACAAAAAATCCGCCAAAGGTTCTTCGCCCCCGGCGCGCATTTCCAAAGAATAGCCGAACTGCGTTTGCAAATAATTTTCGACGGCTTTTGCTTTGTCGTATCGGTTTGTTTGTTTTTCGGTAATTTGTGCGGCGAGAACGGCGATTCGCTCGTCGAATTTTGCAGGAAACTGTAAATAGCGGTTTGCTTCCAACGAATAATTTTCGTTGTCGGATTTTAACCGGCTCGCGTCGGGCAGCGAGCGGTCGGAATTTACTTTGTAACTTAAGCGTTCGGAATCGCCGCGCTGGAAAGTTATCGCGCCTTCCGAATCTTTGTAGAGTTCGGACGGAAGACTGCCTTCGATTGCTAAAGGGCGCGACAACGCAAACAATACCGGCGTGTCAATCGGTTCGAGATAAATCGTTTGAATTGTCGAAGCGGCGTTCGCTGTCGGATAATCAATCAGAAAATATCCGCGTTCGAGTTTGACGAAAGATTCCCGAAAATCTTTTTTCGATTTGCTCCAACGCTTATTATCAAACTTATCGAGCGCGACTCCGCGCCAATACAATGCGCCGGGATTTTTCTCGTCCGTTTTATCAATCCGCGCCCGCATTACAATCTGGTCGTTTTGCAAAAGACTTCCTATTTCTCCCAAATTTACCGAATTGGAAAAACCCGTCACATTGGACAACCCTTTTTGATTGCTGCCCAAGCCTGCGCCGCCGACGCGCGGAAGGGCGAAAAACAATGGCGCGGCAAAAACGACGATTAAAACTAAAAGCGAGATTGCCGTCAGAGGCAATCGGGCGAGCGGAATTTGGGCGAAAGTTTTTTCCTTGTTTTCAGTCTTTTTATAATTTAAGTTGCGGTTGATTGACGCGGAAGTTTTTCTAATCTCGAAAGTGACAATCGCGCAAATCGTGACCAGCAAATACAAAATCAAAGAAGCCAGATAAAGCGGACTGATGCTCAAGCCAGCCGCCAGCAAAACCTCAAAAAAAGCCATCAGATAAAGAAACAACCAATCGCGCTCGGCTTTTCTCTGCAAAAGTTTTATTGCCGCCAGCACCAAAATCATCTGTGCGAGCATCGCCGCGAGGTCGGCGACGTTTGCTCCGAAACCGAACATTTGATATTTCCGCCCAATATAAAAAAGCGGCACGACAACGAATACCGAAACCGTTCCGAGCCGTTCGGAAATCTGCCGGCGCGAGCCTTCTAAAAACCAGGCGGCGATTAAAACCGAAACAAAAAGCACGGTCGAAATTGCGCCGACACCGCCCGAAACAAACAACGAAAAAAAGCCGAAAAAAACGACTGCGTAAGAAATTAGTTTGAAAAATCGGTCGAAATTCATTGGACTTGAGATCAACTTTGCCATTTTTGATTATAGACTCTGTAATCAATGTTGTCTAAAATTTTTAGATTAAGAATGGGCTTGAATGTGGCGTAGCAGAAAATCACACTCCACCAAAAATCAGATTTGTCCATTCGCAAACAGCCTAATGTTAGTGCCATGTAATCCAGGTTCATGGAAATTCTTTCTTCAGGTCGGCAAAAGTTTTCGCCGCTTCCGGGTGGTTGAAAATATAAAATCCCGCCGAACCGAGTGTCAGAAAACATAGAAAATCGTTCACCATCCGGTGAACGATTTTCATTGCGGCAATCTCTTAAACAAAAGTTAAAAATTTGCGTAACTGTAAATTACGATAAGTTTTTCAAACACGAAGGTTTCATTTATAGTTACAGCTAAAAGATGAGCGAAAATAAAACGACACTGCACGTTGAAAATGTTTCCAAACATTACGGCGAATTCACGGCGGTCAATAATCTTTCTTTCGATGTTCGGGCGGGCAGAGTTTTCGGGTTTTTGGGTCCGAACGGTGCGGGCAAGACGACGACGATTCGGATGATTGTCGGTATTACCGCGCCGGACGAAGGCTTGATTGAATTGTTCGGCGAAAGGATTTCCAACGAAACGCAAAACCGGATCGGCTACCTGCCGGAAGAGCGCGGACTTTACAAAAAGATGAAAATCGTTGACCAGCTTCGCTATTTTGCCGCGCTCAAAAATGTTTCGCAGGCGGAAGCCGATAAGCGGATTGATTTCTGGCTCGAACGAATGAAACTTTCCGAATGGAAAAAGAAAAAAACGACCGATCTTTCTAAAGGAATGTCGCAGAAAATCCAATTCGTTTCGACCGTTCTGCACAATCCCGATTTGCTGATTCTTGATGAACCGTTTTCGGGACTCGACCCGGTGAACGTCGAATTTTTAATCGAAATCGTCGCCGAACTCAAAGCGCAGGGCAAGACGATAATTTTCTCGACCCATTTGATGGAGACGGCGGAACGCTTGTGCGACGACATTATTTTAATCAACAAATCGCGTAAGGTAATCGGCGGAACTCTGCGCGAAGTGAAGGGAAGTTTTAGTAAAAATTTAATCGCTCTGCGCTGCGTCGGCGGCAGTGAAGTTTTAGAAGACGAATCGCTCGTGGCAAAAATTATCACGCACGCCGACGAAAAAGAAATTGAATTAGCCGAGAACGCCGACGCGCAAACTTTGCTGAAAAGATTGATTGACAGCGGCGCGAGCATTTCAAAATTCGAGCAAATCGAACCGAGCCTCAACGATATATTCATCGAAAAAATAACGGAAACAAATGCGTAAATTTCTTGCAGTCGTCAAACACGAATACAAAAAAATCGTTCTCAAATGGACGTTTCTACTGGCAACTTTGCTTTTTCCCGTTTTGGGAGCGGCGTTTGCCGTCATCCCCGCGCTGATTTTCTCCATCAAGGGCGAACCGACGCGGATGGTCATCGTTGACCCGACGGGGAAAATCGCGCCGCGTCTGAAGGAGAATCTTTCAAAGGAAAAAACGGCGAAAATATCTTTGCGGGACGAATCCGCCAGGGATTTGTCGGTTTCGAGTCAGGGACAAATGAAAAACATCGCCGAACAAGCGGGCGAAACATTTAATTTCATTGAATATTCGGCGGACGCGAAATCAATCGAGCAACTGAGGAGCGAACTGACCGGCAAAATCACGGACAAGGAAATTGACGCTTATTTAATCGTGCCGCCGAATTATGATTCGCCCGCCGCGAAATTTGATTTTTTCTCGCGCAAGGCAGGCGACATCATATCTAACTCGATTTTAGAACGGGCGACGAACGGCGCGGTGCGTTCGCAGCGGCTCGCCGATGCCAATATCGAAGAAGATAAAGTAAAGGATTTGAGCAGAAATGTTAATTTTTCCAAAACGACGATTAACGAAAAAGGTGTCGAAAAAAGCGGCGAAGGCATTTTCGCGGTGGCTTTTATTATCGGTATGATGATGTATATTCTGCTTATGGCGTATGGTCAGCAGATTCTGGCGGCGGTGGTCGAAGAGAAAGAAACGCGCATCGCCGAGATACTTTTTTCATCGGCGAAACCGTTTGAATTGATGATGGGGAAACTCGTCGGTGTCGGTCTGGCGGGTTTGACGCAGTTGGCGATTTGGATATTTTCCGCGCTCGTTTTAGCCGGTATTGGTCTTTCGCAGATGAGCGCGATGGGAATAAATTTCTCGATGCCCGACATTACGCCGCTGACCGTCGCTTATTTTTTCATTTTTTTTCTGCTGGGATTTTTTATTTACGCGACGATTTACGCCCTTATCGGTTCGATGGTGACGACCGTGCAGGAAGGCGGGCAGTTTGCGATGATTCCGATAGTGCTTTTGGTTTTCGGCTTTTATATGAGCTTCACCGTTATCCGCGACCCGAATTCGACCGCCTCATTCTGGGTTTCAATCGCGCCGTTTCTCGCGCCGATTACAATGCCGGTCAGAATCTTGGCGGAAACGCCTCCGTTCTGGCAAATCGCGCTGGCGATTTTATTAAACGGTTTGGCGATTGCCGGACTTGTCTGGCTGGCAGCGCGTGTTTATCGCGTCGGAATGTTGATGTATGGCAAGCGGGCGACGATTCCCGAAGTTTGGAAGTGGATTCGACAGGCTTAATTTTCAGAAACACATTATGGACAAAGAATGTATCGTCGGAATTTGCACCCGACTTGCCAAAGCGCACGGCTATTGTAGTTCGCATAATGAAAGATTACGCAAAACCGGCTCTTTAAATGAATCTGTGCCTATTAGAATTATAGAAAAGCGCAAGAAAAATTGTTCGGTGGAGAAGTGCGGAAGAAAACATAAGTCAAACGGCTATTGCCACGCGCACGCAAAACGGCTGAAGTATTGGGGAAGCGTGAAGGAAGACATTCCCTTGCGCGACCACTTAACGGTGGGTTGCTGCGTGAAAAATTGCTCATCGCCTAAAAAAGCGTTAAATTTATGCAACAAGCATTACGAAAAGTTAAAGAAATACGGCAATCCTTTGTGTGGAAAAGAAATGGAAAAAGGATTTGTCGGCAAGCGGTATATAGACAAATACGGTTACGTTTTCGTTTATATGCCAACGGAAAATAAAGCAAAGAAATGTGAATATATCAGCGAACACCGATTATTAATGGAGCAAAAATTAGGCAGAAAACTTCTACCGAAAGAAACGGTTCATCATATCAACGGCAATAGACAAGACAACCGACCGGAAAATTTAGAATTATGGCTTTATCCGCAAAAACCGGGTCAACGGGTGAGCGACTTGATAAAATGGGCAAAAGAGATTTTAGCAACTTACGGTAATGAGGAAGAAAAAATTTAGCTATAGTTTAGATTTTTCAAAAATTGATTTTAGAAAACATCCTGAATTATACATTTACGACCATACTGAAAAAGGTGTTCTTCTGATTGAACCCTACAAAAGTGAAGTTCTTCCACACTGGCGATTCAAAACGCCGGAAGTTGCCCGCGAATCTTCGTCGAAAATTTACGAATTGTTTCTCGAATATAAACGGCGTAAAGATTTCGTCGGAATGGATATGGCGAAGAAGTTTCTTCAGATGGGAATCACCAGAGCGCGGCGATACGCGAACCATCCGAGCGGCAGAAAATATAAAAAAGGAACACGCGAGATTATTCCGATTGTGGAAATTGACGAAGAAAAAGCCGAGAGTGCGCGAATTTTCAGTGAGAAGTATTATTTGGCGAAAAACGACGAGGTTTATCAAAAGCTGATGAAAGAGCATAAGGAGAAATATGAAAAATGACTGGAGCGCAAGCGTCCCGCTTGCCGCGAGCGTCGCTTCGACGCGAAAAAATTACGTTTCATTCAAATTGAAATCCGCCACCACGCTTTTTCGCGCTCACGCGCTCATTGCAAGCGGGACGCTTGCGCTCCAGTCGAAGAAAAATCTTGAATTCGCGCAAGGCAAACGGTTATGCTCGTTCTAATGTTCATAAATTGGCAGGAGAAGTAAAAATTATGAAAAAACACATTTTCGGTTTAGCAATTTTCAGTTTTATCGTCGGCGCGGCGTTGGTAAGTTATAGGCTGTTTTATATTCCTGACAATCCGCCGCTTTCTTGCTGGACTGTGAAATCAGTCCGACAGAACTCAAACGATGGAGTAAAAATTAAACAAGCAGTTTTTAATATAAATACGGAAGTGCTTATTTTTGAGACTACTGCAAATGGAAATCTGCCAGTCGAACTTCACTTCTTTACCAAAAATGGAAACGATACGCATTACATTGGGTCTTTTTACTCTTTAAAGTCTTTGAAAACAAATGAAGTGCGTTCTTGTATCAAATGTCTCGAAAATCTTGAATCTTACGAAAACTTATACGTTATGGCTGAGAATACTTCTTGGGCTGAACACCAGAACGACCCGCGACATCCAAAATTTGATGTGAGTAAGGCAACTCCGATATTGCTTGATTACGGCAAATAAAATAACCAAAAATAATTTCCAATAAATCTTGCAAGTCTGTTTTTCCGCTTCGTTCTTCTCGAAAAGTTACGAAGTTAGAAGAAGAACAGACTTTTTAATTTTTTTGGTCTAAATTTTTTGAGAGGACAAAACTTATGAAAAAGATTTCGGTCGGATTATTTATTTTCTCGTTAATTTTCTCGGCTTGTAGTGCATACCAATCAAGCAGCAATTCAAACGCGGTTTCTAAAACGTCGGAAACAAGAGATGTCGAGTATTCGACACAGCCGATGATGAATTCAAATATGATGTCGTCAAATTCGGCGACGATGCAGGATTCATCGGGCGCAATGCCGTCTGCGCCATATCAATTGAGAAAAGGCGAATATGATGAGAAGCAGACGAGCGGCGAACGATATGCGGAAATTGAAGAAAACCCGTTTCTCGAAACTGCCCGCGCGCCGCTTTCGACGTTTTCGATTGACGTTGACACGGCTTCTTATTCAAACGTGCGCCGTTATTTGAATGACGGGCAGATGCCGCCGAAAGATGCGGTGCGGATTGAAGAATTGATAAATTATTTTGAATACGATTATCCGCAGCCGATTGGCGACGCGCCGTTTTCGGTGAACACGGAAGCTGCGACGGCTCCGTGGAATCGAAAACATAAAATCGTCTCTATCGGTTTGCAGGGCAAAAAAGTTGCGATGGAAGATTTGCCGCCGACCAATCTCGTTTTTTTGATTGACGTTTCCGGTTCGATGAACACGCCGGATCGTCTGCCGCTGGTCAAATCCGGTTTGCGGCGTTTGACCGAACAGCTTTCGGCGAAAGATCGCGTGGCGATTGTCGTTTACGCGGGCAAAAGCGGTCTGGTTTTAGATTCGACGAACAATCGCGGTGAGATTCTGGCGGCGTTGGATAATCTCGAAGCGGGCGGCTCGACCAACGGCGGGCAGGGAATTCAGCTTGCCTATAAAGTCGCGCTCGACAACTTTATTCAGGGCGGCAACAATCGCGTCGTTTTGGCAACCGACGGCGATTTTAACGTCGGAGTAACGAGCGACAACGAATTGGTCAAGTTAATCGAAGCGAAACGCAAGACGGGAATTTTTCTTTCAGTTTTGGGATTCGGCACGGGCAACACGAACGATTCGATGATGGAAAAGCTCGCCGACAAAGGCAACGGCAATTATGCTTACATTGATTCGCAGGAAGAGGCGCGAAAAGCGTTAGGCGAACAGGTTGCCGGAACGCTCTACACGATTGCCAAAGACGTGAAAATTCAAGTTGAATTCAATCCGGCGAGAGTCGCGGGTTATCGGCTTATCGGTTACGAAAATCGGTTGCTTGCCAACAAGGATTTTAACGATGACACGAAGGACGCGGGCGAAATCGGCGCGGGACATTCGGTTACGGCACTTTATGAAATCGTTCCCGCCGGTCAAACGATTGAAAACAACGGCATCGAATTAAAATACTCCCAAGTTGCGC
>JAJAZE010000505.1 GCA_026785925.1 Pyrinomonadaceae bacterium | reverse complement strand
GTTAGTTCGCGGACGATTAGAAATTGGATCAAAGAGATGCGCTCGGCTCTCGCCGATTACAAGGAAGTAGCAAAACGATGAATGAACTGAATTTAACCGACGCTTTGGAAGAATACGCGCTCGCCGCGCCGCACGGATTCGGCGGACAAATTTTGCGGCAAATGGCGGAAAAATATCCGCAGTTCGCCGCTGATCTGCAAGATTTTGCCGTTGCCTGCGCCGTCGTGAAATACGCGCCGGAAACGGAAATTTCAACTGAAGATGAAGCGCGTTACCGGCAAATCGGAAAGGAGAATCTGCGAGCTGTTTTAAGCGAAAGCTCGGCATCGCTCGAAAGTCTGACCGACGCGGCAAAGGCGAAAGGTTTGAATCGCTCGAAGTTCGCCAATGCCCTCGGTTTGAGCGTTTCGTTAGTGCAGTATCTTGAAAAACGGCGTTTGGATTTTGCGACGATTCCGCAAAACGTCATCGCCAAAGTCGCCGAAGTTCTGGAAACGGGCGAAAATTTGGTGGCAAATTACCTCAGTCAATCGCCCGTCAGCGCGGCGAATATGAGTTTCAAAGCGACGACTCGCCCGGAAGAACTGAAGCCGAAAAGTTTCGCCGAAGCCGTGCGCGAAGATCAGCAATTATCAAACGAAGAAAAACGCCGCCTGCTCGAATTGTAAATCAAGCGTTCACTCGAATTATGAATTGAAAATTCATCGGCGGTGAAACAATCGAAATTTCGGATTCTCAAATAATCCAAAATCCGAAATCCAAAATCCAAAATTACTATGTCTCACTGGCAAAAAATCCGCGATGCCGCCAATTATTTAAGACAGGAAATCTGCGCGGCATCAAACCTCGGCGCAAATGCGCTTATTCCGGCGAATGATTTTGTGACCGTCGCCGCCGAATATCTCGAACTCGATCTGATTCCCGAACATCCCGCGTCGAACAATCTGCAAAAGGCTCTCGCCGTTTTGGAAGACGATTGTGTGTATTTCAACAATCATCTGAAAAAATGGTATCGGGCGTTTTGCATCGCGCACGAAATCGGGCATCACGTTTTGCATCATCAATCGGTTCACTGCTCGCTCGAGGAAATCAGCGATTTGAACGGCGAAACGGACTTAACTTCGGCAACGGAAAAAATCGTCGGTTACGGCGCGGGAATGCGGCGCGAGCGGGAAGCGAATCTGTTCGCGCTCGAATTTTTACTGCCGTGCGAATTGCTCAAAAAACTTTACTCGGAAGAACATTTCAACGCGCGGCAGCTCGGCGAGCAAGTCGAAATGCCGCCCGAAGTCGTCGCTTCGCAGCTTGCCCGCGCACTGCTGGTGCCGTCGGGCGAACGGAAAATCGCCGCCGAAGAACACGTCAGACGCGAACTCGACGCGAGCCAGAAACGCGCCGCCGAAACCGTCAATTGCCCGACGCTAGTCTACGCCGGACCGGGAACGGGCAAAACGCAGACGCTGACGCACCGCATCGCGCATTTGATTGAAAAAGGCGTTGAGCCGAAGCGCATTTTAGCCTTAACATTTTCCAATAAAGCGGCGGAAGAAATGCGCCACCGAATCGGTGTAATCAACGAAAGTGCCGCCGCGCTGGAGATTCAGGTGATGACGTTTCACGCTTACGGTCTCGACATTCTGCGAACCTTTTATGAAGAAGCAAACCTCGAAAACAATTCAAGTTTGCTTGATAAAATTGACGCGCTACTGCATCTCGAAGCGAATCTGCACCGTTTGGAACTCGAACATTATCAAAATCTGCACGAACCGACGCAGAATTTAGCGGCGATTCTGGGCGCGATTTCACGCGCTAAAGATGAACTTTGTTCGCCGGAAGAATATCGCCGACTCGCCGAAAAGATGCTCGAAAAATGCGCCGATTCGGATGACGAAGAAGCGCAGACAAAAGCGCGAAAAGTGTTGGAAACCGCCCGCATTTACGAGTATTACGAGAGTTTTCTGCGCGATAAAAAACTTCTCGATTTCGGCGATCTGGTTTATCGCGCCGTCAAACTTTTGCAGGAAAACGCGGAAGTAAAACGCGAAGTTCGCGCCCGTTACGATGCGATTTTGGTGGACGAATTTCAGGATGTCAACCGCGCGTGCGGCGTGCTTTTGAAGGAAATCGCAGGCGACGGACAGAATCTCTGGACGGTCGGCGATTTGCGGCAGTCAATTTACCGCTGGCGCGGCGCAAGTCCGGCGAACATCAATTTGTTCGGCGTGGATTTTCCCGACGCGGAAACCGTATCTTTGGAAACAAATTACCGTTCGCGCACGGAAATCGTCGAGACTTTTTCCCGGTTCGCCGGAAAAATGCAGATGGGAAATGAAGAGATTTTCGGCGAATGGAAAGCGCAGCGCGGCACAGCGCAAAACGAAGAAAAAACGGCAGTTAAATTCGTTATTGCCGACACGCTGGACGCGGAAGGCGCGTTTATCGCCGAACGCATCGAACATTTACGCGAAAACGAGAATCTGCGCTACAAAGACTGCGCGATTATCTGCCGGACGCATTCGCAGCTCAATAAATTCGCCAAAATTTTGAGCGCGAAAAACATTCCCGTTTTTTATCTCGGCGAATTGTTCGAGCGCGAAGAAGTGCGCGATTTGCTCGCCCTGCTTGATTTGAAAATCAACCAAAAAAGCCATTCGCTGATTCGCGTCGCTCGCTTTCCCGAATACCGCATTCCGCTCGCCGACAGCCGCCGGATTATTCAGGCGCAAAAGGAAAACGATCACACTTTCGCCGAAGTTTTGCGCGATGAAGAATTCACGAAAATGCTTTCACCGAAAGGAAAAATCAGTGCGGAGAAACTGCTCAAACATCTAACCTCGTCCGAAGCAAATGTATCGGCGTGGAGTTTTCTGGCGCATTATCTGTTCGGAGAAAGTGCATATTTAAAAACATTGTTTGCTGAAGATGATGTGAACAATCAATCGAAAAGGCTCGCCGTTTACCAACTTCTACGGCTCGCCCAATCTCTCGAAGAACGCTTCTCAAAAGGCGAAAACACGCCGATTGCAGAACTGCTGATTTACGTCAAAAAACTCGCTCATTTTAACGAAGACAAAAACTACGCGCAGATTCCGACCGAAGCCGAAAATCTCGATGCCGTCCGGCTTTTGACCGTTCATTCGGCGAAGGGGCTGGAATTTCCCGCCGTTTTTCTGCCGTATTTGGGCAAGGGAAAAATCCCTTCCAATCGCAAACCGCAAATTTGCCCGAATCCCGATGAGATGATCGCGGGCGAAGCGGATTTTCACGAGGCTGAAGAAGAATGCCTGTTTTTCGTCGCCTCATCCAGAGCGCGTGATTTTCTGTATCTGTCGCGGGCGAACGATTATTCAAAAAACCATTCGCGCTTTCTCGAAATGCTCGAAGGTGTTCTGCCGCCGCCGGAAACAATTTTCAGCAGTGGCGAAGATGTTGCAATTTCTATCGCCGAAACGACCGATGAACCGGTCAGGCGCGAATTCTACGCCGCCGAACTCGACCGCTACTTGCGCTGCGGACGCGATTATTATTACGCGAAGGTTCTCGGATTAAAGTCGGCGGGTGAAAAGTCCGTCTATGTGAAATTTCACGGCTGCGTTTACGACACGCTGCGCTCGCTGCAAACGATACGGCAGATGGAAAGCGTTGAGTTAAACGAAACAAACGCGCTCGCAAGATTAGATGAATTCTGGCGAGACGCGGAAATTGACGCGCACTCTTACGCACCGATCTATCGCGCCCGCGCCGAAGAAATCGTCCGCCGGATTTGCCGCCGACTCGAAAATTCGGCGAGCATTTCACCGAACGAAATCGCGCGCCCGACTTACGAAGTTAAATTGAAAAACGGAACGGTCAAAGTTCAGCTCGATGCCGTCGAAATTATCGAAACGAACGGCGCAAAAGCGGCGGTCATCCGCAAATACAAAACCGGTAAATCGCCGCAAAAACCGGCGACCGGCGATGCTGACGTGCTGATGAAAGCCGCCGTGCAAAATCATTTCCCGACAGCGGAAGCCGTCTTGCACAAGATTTTTCTAAGCGACGACATCGTTCAGGAAATCAATATCACGACCAAAGTAACCGAGAATCGCCTGAAAAAATACGAAGACGCGATTGACGGAATCAACCGGAAAATCTTTGAACCGTCGCCGGGCGACAATTGTCCGCACTGCCCGCATTTTTTCATTTGTCCGAGTGGTGATTAATACAATTATGATACACGATAAACTGATTGAAGCCTTTACTGCTATTGAAGACAAAAACGCACTCGCGTGGTCAATTCTTGATACTAAAAGCGAATTAGCCGTTTCCTCAGCTATTGCCGTGAGTGCTAACCGAAAAGCGAATAAACGAATTGCTTATATAGAACGCGCTCGGATTGATTTGAGTTTTACTAATCAAGACGATACTTTCTCTTTATATGAGGCAAAAGCTGCTTATTTTACAGATTTTCAGCCAAATAGAATTGCAAAAAGTGATTGGTATTTAGGCAAATGTATAAACGATGATTTGATGAAATTGAAGAATTTCGCCAAAGCCAATTCCAGTGTTCGAGAATATGCTTGTCTATTTTATCTTTACGAAAATACAATGCCTCATAAACAATCCAAATATGGGAAATATCCGCCCGTTTCATTAGACATCGTTCTGAAAGCAATTGAGTCCCAAGTAAGCGACGGAAAAATGGTTTCACATCAAATAATTGATTGCGGGATAGCAGATGAGGCTGAAATAAAAATACATCTCGTTATTTTTGACCCTTTATAAAAGCAATACCTTCGCCAATTAAACACTAGAAGAAGCAACTTTCCTCTGATGGATACTGCCTAATTTGCTGATTCTTGCTTTGACTTCCTCAATTGCCTCTTTCATTAAAATTGTTTCTGGTTTTTCCAGAAGTATTTTTATTG
>JAJAZE010000504.1 GCA_026785925.1 Pyrinomonadaceae bacterium | reverse complement strand
GGTTGAATCCTGATGCGCCAACTCGCCGCTCACGACGTATGTAATAATTTCCATATCGGCGTGTCCGTGCGTTCCGAAACCCTGATTTGCCGCCACATAATCTTCGTTAATCACGCGCAGATTGCGAAAACCCATAAACTTAGGGTCGTGATAAGTGTTAAATGAAAACGTGTATTTCGTATCGAGCCAGCCGTAATTGCCGCCGCCGCGCTCTTCGCTTTTTCTGATAGTGATCATTTTATTTTCCTTCTGTTCTCGTTATTTTGTATCGGTTTTTCCGACTTGATAAATCAATTTTACAAGAGAATTTCAACGCCGTAATCATCAATCGGGTGGAGGTTTTTCTCATCAATTCGGGTGAACAGGCAAAAAGATCAAAAGAGTTTTCGTCTTCGTTGAGAGTCCACGCTTGAGCGTGTTCTTCGCCAGCGAAGCGCGGCGAAAACAAACTGAAGTTTGGACTCTAAACGAAGCAAAATTCTCGCTTCATTAATTTTTATCAAATTACGCCGGTTTCCAGCAAAGTCAGCGTCGCGCTTTCGGTGTCGAGTTCGGCTTTGATCCCGACCGGCAAAGTGAATTGATCGCGGACGTGACCGAAAGAGAGTCCGTAAATAACCGGAATTCCCAGATCGCCGAGCCGGTCTTTTAAAACATCAACCAAAGATTGAGAGTCGCCGTCTTTCGGGTTGCAGTCTTCAAAAACGCCGAGCGCGATGCCCGCCAAACGCCGCAGATCAACCGTCTGCCGAAGCTGCGTCAGCATCCGGTCAACTCGATACGGCTGCTCGCCGACATCTTCGATAAACAGTATTTTGCCGTTCGTGTTCCGCAGAGCGAAAGGCGTTCCCGCGACCGCCGTCAGCAAGGAGAGATTTCCGCCGATCAGTGCGCCGCGACATTTTCCCGGCGTGATAATTTCAGTTTTGAAAAGGTTCGATTCTTTGGCGACATTATCGGGCGAAAGCTCGATTCGATACGGCGCGGACGGATTCATCAGCACGCCCGCGACGTGATTTTTCGTATAGTCGGAAAAGGTTGAAGCGGCGACCGGACCGTGAAAAGTGACCAAGCCGGTGTTTTGATAAATCGCCGTGTGCAGTGCCGTGATGTCCGAATAACCGATGAAAATTTTCGGATTCTTTTTAATCAAATTAAAGTTTATCTCCGGCAGCAGACGCGACGCTCCGTAACCGCCGCGTAAGCACCAGACGGCTTTGATCGCCGTGTCGCTGAACGCTCGATGCAAATCGTCGAGCCTTTCCCGGTCAGCTCCCGCGAGAAAACCGTTAACGGCGCGGGCTGATTTTCCGACTTTGGTTTTCAAACCCAAATCTTCAAGGTTTTGCAGGGCTTTCTCAAAATCTTCGGGCGACACTCCGCTCGAAGGGGCGATCACGCCAACCGTGTCGCCTTTCTTTAAACGCTTCGGTTTGATAATTTTCACACTGCTCGCAGAAAGCCGTTTTTGGCTGAAAACGACTTGCGCCAAAAATGGCAGCATCGCCGCGCCTTTTAATAACTCGCGTCTTTTCATAATTTATTCGCGGCTAGAGATCAATTCTCACCAAGCCGCGCTTGATTGCCAAAGTCGCGGCGGAAGTTCGATCCGACACGCCGAGTTTTTCAAAAACATTTTTAACGTGCGTTTTCACGGTATTCTCCGAAACATTCAAATCGAAAGCGATTTCCTTGTTGGAATTTCCGCCGACCAGCATCTGCAAAATATTTTGCTCGCGTGGCGTGAGTTCTTCCTGACCAAAATTTTCGCTCAGGATTTCGGCGATGTCCGCCGGAATGTATTTTTTACCGGCGTTGACGACGCGAATCGCTTTGAGC
>JAJAZE010000503.1 GCA_026785925.1 Pyrinomonadaceae bacterium | reverse complement strand
GCAATAAAAGAAAGTCGGGCGAAACCCAGCCAGCCGAAAAGCCGCGCTCCTTCGAGTTGCCCACGCAGCATTTCATTGAGCAGAATTATCGGAATGTTGATTGCGAAAAGCTGTGCTAACCAAACAACTTGACTGCCCTTTTCGCCGGTCAGCAACGGCGTGACGACCCAGGCAAGAATAATCATGGCAAGCCCCGAAAGAATCGTAAAAATAATCGTGTTAGTGAAAATTTTTCGATTCCATTCCGGTTTGGAAGCTGCCCAGTAGCGATGCGCATATGGCACGCCAAAAGTGCCGATGTGTGAAAAAACAAACGTCCACATCGTAATGATAGTCAGGTTTCCGCGCCCTTCAGGTTTAAGCGCCCAGGCACTCAGTAAACTGGTAACGACGCTGAAAAGGAGAAATAGAACATTGGTGGAAAATATCAGTTTAACGCTTCGTTTCATATCTCTTTAGACGGCTCCGCGCGCGGTCAAAACAGCCGGGACTGTTTTGGCTAAAATCCACCAATCGAGATGCAGTGACCAGTGATCAATATATTTAAGGTCAAGTTCCATCCATTCTTCAAAAGACAAATTGCTTCGACCGGAAATCTGCCACAAACAAGTCAATCCGGGTCTGACGCAAAAACGGCGTTTGTAAAAAGGTTCTTCGAGCTTTAATGCTTCCCGCAACGCCAGCGGTCGCGGACCGACCAGACTCATATCGCCCAATAGAATGTTTATGAGCTGCGGCAGTTCATCGAGGCTGAATTTACGCAGATATTTTCCGATTCGGGTTATGCGCGGATCATTTTTAATCTTAAATATCGGTCCATTTTTTTCATTTAAATGCTGAATTTCATTCAAACGCACTTCGGCATCCGTTACCATTGTCCGAAATTTGATTATGAAAAAACGGCGTTTGTTATATCCCATGCGTTCCTGGTAGAAGCAACACGGTCCGGGCGAGTCGAGCTTAATCAAAATGGCAATCAGTAAAAACAATGGCGCAAGCAAAATAAGCAGCCCGGCGGAGAGAACAATATCAAACAGGCGTTTCAGTTCGACGCGCCAACTGAAACGCGGTGAACTGTGCAGGGAAAGCAGCGGCAATCCTTTAAATTCGTGTGACTGGATTCGTGATAACTGGTACGGGAAAAAATCGGAAAGCAAGTGAACCACGACACCTTGCTCTTCGAGTTGGGCGATTGCAATTTTGATTTCTTTGTAATGCGATTTAATAGGAAGCGCGATGGCGGCTTCATCAACGACTTCCTCGTTAATGATTCGCGTTAAATCTTCAAAACGACCAAGCCAGGGCGATTCGGCAATTTTTCGTCGGCTGAAAGCGGGTGAACTATCCAAATAACCTAAGACCTTATAACCCAGCTCGCTTTCACCGGAAATGGTTTGAATCAAATTTTCACTGCGAGCGCCGCCGCCGATGATGAGCAATGATTTGGTATTGATGCCGCGCTGACGAAAACGACGCGATGAATAATAAACGCCGAGACGCAAACTTGTAATCAATGACACGTTAATGACGGTAAAACAAACTATCGTATAAATATCAACAGTTTTCCATCCGGCAAACTGGGCAAAAATTAACAAGGCAATCGAAGAAGCCGCGACAGCGCGAACGATGCGGAAACAAAGCTCTTTTGCAGTACTCAGGCGATTCGATAAATACAAACCGCTGAAGCGAAAACAGATGTGCCAAATAAAAAGCAGCATCCCGCACAATACTGCATTGCCAAGCTGGATTCTAGTTGAGAAAAAGTCTACCGAGTATTCGGACATACCCATTCCCTCCGCTCCGGCGTTGGCAATAACAATTGCCAACGCCAGCGAAAAGATTTGCAGCGCGAAGTCGGCGCAATTAAAAAAAAGCAGTGAAAGTTGTCCTTGTCTCGATGTCATAATTTTGGTTATTTAATACAATTAATTACATTTCTCGACGCGGAAGCGGTTATATTTGTGAACTTCGGCTTTTATCCACCGTTCAGCGAATTATCGGATTAAGGATTGCTCCCAAGCTCGATAACCTGACGTATTTCTCAATTTTGCTGAATGTATTGCGCGGGACGAAAATTATGTCGCCCGACTGCAAATTCAAATCGTTCTCCAGATCGCTGGTTTGCTTGACCTTTTTAAGATTCAGCGTTTTTACTTCGGCAAACTCCGCGTTCAATTTCCGAAATACGACTACTTGCGAAACTTTGGCTGACTCCTTAAAACCGCCTGCCATCATTACTGCTTGAAGCGCGGTAATATCTTCGCGCATCTCGAATTTGCCGGTTTGCATAACTTCGCCGGAAACCACAAAATACGGTTTCTGAAATTCCTTTAACAGCAAAGTTATTTCCGGGTCTTTCAGTCGAACATTGGCTTTTTCGATTAACTTTTGCCGCGCTTCTTCAAGCGTCAAACCGCTTATTTTAATTTCGCCGACAATTTCCAGAAGAATGTAGCCATCCGGTTGAATGGTCGTGGTCTGGTTAAACTCCGGCGTGTAGCGGTAAATAACGTCAAGCACATCGCCGGAAACGAGCCGATAGCGATTTTCTGCCGGAGTTTTGAGTTTTGGTTTATTGCTTTCAGCTTCTTTCTCAAGCGATTGAATGGGCGAGGTTGACTGCGCTTGCGCGACAGTAAAAGTCATCGCCAAAAAGCAAAAACCGATAATTATTTTGAAATGTTTCATTTTTTTTACCATTCAGACTCTTTGATAAATCCAATCCGGCACCGGATATTGCCGTTTATTCAAAACGCAGCCAAGCAGATTTCCCTTTGTTCTTTCTATCGTTTGGATAGAATTTAGAACTTGCTCCTTTCTCGTGCGCTCGGCTTCGACGACAATAATTACGGTGTTTGCGAACTCGGCAAAAACTGCCGCGTCGCCGGATGTTTTCAGCGAAGGGCAATCCAGCAGTACAAAATCGAAAACAAATCGAAGTGTTTGCAAATTGCTGAGACCGCGCTCGAATTCGCTGTCGCCGCTTGGACTTCGTAATTGCAGAGAAACTTCCTCTTCATTTTCAATGTCTAATTGATCTACCGGCGGCAATACAAAAAGGTTTTTGACCCTGGTTTGATAACAATATTTTAAGACGCGGCTGTAATGAAAAATATCAATTTGCTGAAGCGTTGCTAAATCGGCAATCAAGGTGCGTTTGCCGGTTTTTCGCGCTAATTCGCTGCCAAATGAACCGGCAACAAAACTGACTCCTTCACCGGATTGCGAAGAAGTAAAAGCCGCCACCGAACACTTTTCGGTTTTCTTCGAATCTGATTGAATACTGTTTAAGAACAACTGCAAATATGAGTTCATAACTTTTGATCGAAATAAAATTAAGACCGGGCAGCATACCTCGGCTTAGCCTTGTAGGTATGAGTAACAAATGTTTCATTGGACTTTTCAAATAAATCCCCGAAGATTTCGTCCGTATCCGACGCGGCGGTATTCTCAGACAAATCAAGTTCATCCAGATTGGCGTTTTGCAGCGGAAGCGTCGCCAAAACCGGATAGCCTGTGAAATTTTCGAGTTCCTGAGGTGAAATAAAAGTTTCGCGCAATAGTTCAGAGGTATAAGCAAAGCCGAAACCGATTATCAATCCGAGAAACGAGCCGAGGATTAGTGTCAGCAGACGATTATTTTTATTTGAAGTCTGCGGAACCGTCGGTGCTTCGGCAACCGACACATTTGATATTTTCTGTTTATCGAGAGCATCGTTGATTCTCGATTCTTCTCCTTTTTTTGCGTAAAGCTGGTAATTGTTTTCAGCCTGTTTAACTTTTCTAGCTAAATCGTTGTGCGGTGTCGTGGCTCTCTCAAGTTTTTTTAATTGTTCCTGATACTGTTTGACCTGCGTATTTAAATTGGCGCGCAGGGCGATGCGTCCTTCCTGTTCTACCTGTGATCTTGCCAAATCTGATTCTAAAATCTGTCGCAGCGGATTCAGGTCGGTTGATTGTTCAACAGCCGTCGTATCAATTGCTTTTTTCAAAGCCTCGGTCGTTGATTCGATTTGCTGGTCAACTTCTTTCACCACGCGGTCGGCTGGCTGAAATTTAGCGAGCAATTGGATACGCCGATTACGCAACTCGACCAGCATCGTATTAAGCCGTTCGGCAGAAAACTGATTAGGCAAAACCTTGCTTTGCGTGACAATGCGGCTGTCAGTACGGCTTAATTGTTTTTTAAGCTCACTGATTCGATTACTGGTTTCGTTGATCGAACCGTTCAAATCTTTTAATTTTGAATTTGCCTCGACCATTTTGGTTAACAGCAAATCTTTTTGTTGTTGAATTGAAACTAAATCTTCGCGTTGTTGGAAATTTGAAAGCCGATTTTCCGAAGTGCGTAATTCCTGCTCGTAAGATGTCGCCTGATTTTTAAAGAAGTCATATGTACCCGGCGGATGATGAACCTGCAAATGTTTATCAAGATATAATTCAGACAATTTCTGCAAAACTAAAGCCGCCAATTTCGGCGAATCCGAGGCGTAGGTAATCTCAATGATGTTCGCTTTTTTGATTGGACTGATTTGCAAATCCTTTTCCAACTTGAGAACTGCTTTTTCGACATCTTTGTCATATTGAGCCGAACCGTTTTCATTTGGGACAAGATTATTTTGTTTAACCAATTGCTCGAGCAAATCTCTGCCTTTTAACAATTCAATCTCGGACACAATCTGCGATTCGGAAACTTCATTTCGGTCGGTCGGCACTTCATCGCCGGCTGACACAGGCGTTTCGGCGCGCATGTTTCGAACCAAAATTCTCATACGCGATTCATATTTGTCCGGCATTAAAAAAGCAAACAATCCCGCTATCACAGAGGCTGTGATAAAGGTCATAACAACCAGCCATTTTTGGCGGAATAATATAGTTAGAGTGCCTCGCAAACTAATGTTTGAAAACCCTAAAGAGCTTTGTACACTTTTCTTCATAATCTGGAAATATTTGCTTACGCCCTTAAACACAATTAAAACGACTGATTTTCCAGAAGATTAATCGAGATCAATAAAAAAATTAAGTTTTTGATTCCGGTTAGCTTGGATGTACAAATTTATGAGGTAAAAGTCGGAAGATTATACGTTTACAATTTTTCTGAAGAGTGAAGTAAGCAAAATTAAAGAAAATATTTCTTTATTTATCAGGAAATAGTGCGGCGATGAACCAATTCGCCATGCTTTTCGAGGAACTAGTGCCGATGAACGGATTCGGCGCAAACTCGTTTACACAAATTTTTCAACACCCTCCGTTCCTAACTTTGTCGGCTGACTCTTACTCCGAACTGACGTTAATTTATTTAATGGCACCAGCGATTTAAGAAAATGAAAGTTAAATAATTTTACATTTTTCAGGTTCTGCTTTTTCCAAATCGCCCAATTGCCAAGCAGCCGGAGCGAGGTATTGCTTGCCCAATCCCATTCACCCAAATATTCAATCTCGCGCGCACCGGTTTCCTTTTTAAATTTATAAACGCCCGCGTTTTCCCACGGATTAATGCCGCCCAGATCGTAGTATTTGACTCCCTGTTCCTGCGCTTTTTGCAGCAGCTTCCACAAAGTCAAGTACGAAGCCTGCGCGATTAAACCTTTTTCCGTGGTCGCCGCCAAATAATCTCCCGCCCGGCTTCCAATCTTCAAACACCCTCTAAAACACAACAAGTTTCCGTCAATATCTTCACACCGGTAGACAATTAGATTTGATCCCAAATGGTTGAAAAGATTTGCCAGTTTTTCTTCGGTGAATTGTTGTGGAAGATTTTTGCGAATTTCCATTTCTCGATAAATTCGGCAAATTTCCTTGACATCCGGTTTCGCCCACAATTTAACTTCTAAATTATTTTCCTGCGCCTTTTTGAGGTTTCTGCGCCAGTTGCGGGACAACTGCGCTCTGAGCGTCTCCTCGTCGGCGGAAAGATCGAGTTCCATACTGACGTTTGAAGTTATCGTATATATTGACCGGTTCCATTGGCGATGGTTGAGAAACAAGACCTTGCGCGGTTTTCTTTCCTGGTCGCAGCGAAAACGAATGTATAAATGTTTGAGATCGGTCAATTTGATAATCGTTTGCGGCAAGTTTTCATCCCAGCTTTCAAATTCTCCGATTGGTCCGCCCGGACACCACATTAAACCTGTTCCAAACGGATACCGACGCAAAAATCCCAGTAACATCGCGGAAATCTCACCCGATTCGTTGACGGCGAGAAAGTGATAAGGCTGCCATCCGAGCGACTTTTGATACTCTCCCCAAGCGTAAGTTTGATAAGGCGAGCAGTCATTGAAGCGAATCAATTGACCGTCCCAAATTTCTTTTGCCGCCGCCTCGTCGAGCAGTTTCCATTCGGTCATAATACTTTTGGTTCAACCTCGATTTTCGTTCAGGACGTGTGAATAAACCGAGTGAATTTGTTCGGCAACGCGCTCCCACGTGTAATGAGTTTCAACCCGTTTTCTGCCCGCCGCCGCTAAATTATTTCGCAATTCTTCGTCATTGATGACACGCCGCAATTGAACCGCCAGAGCGTTTGAATTGTTTTCCGGCACCACGATTCCCGCGTCGGCGATAACTTCAGGAATTGCGCCGCAGGTCGAGCCGATTACCGGAACATTACACGCCATCGCTTCAACAATTACTCGTCCGAATTGTTCGCGGATTTTGCCGGTCGTAATGGTCGGGACAACTAAAACATCCGTTTTTTGAAAGTAAAAAGGTGTCTGATCATAAGGAATCGCGCCGACAAATTCGCATCTGTCTTCCAATCCGTGTTCTTTGATTCGTTCTTCGGTCGCTTTTCGCTCCGGTCCGTCACCAACGATTAAAAGTTTCCAGTTCTCCGATTTAATTTGCGCCAGAGCATCAATTAAAACCAGAAGACCTTTGGCGGGCAGTAAACGCCCGATATAGCTGATCGTTACGGTTTCATTCGGAGACCGTTTGACCGGCTTGAACATATCCAAATCTACGCCGAACGGCACGATTTCCATCGGCTTTTGAAAACCTTTATCTGTTAAAACTTCCTGAACCGTCGCGCTGCACATATAAGCCGCCGAAACTTGTCTAAAAGCCCGCTTTTCCAATACCGAAAACGGAAACGGATATTTTTTCATAATGTTCTGAGCCGTTTGCATTACGATATGTGCCTGCGGCGCGTAAAGTCGGCGCAATGTCAGCACCTCGGCACACGGCACGCTATACGGCTCGTGATTCATATCAATAATATGCGGCTGATGCCGCTTGAGTGCTTCGATAATCGGTCGCGGATCATACAAAAAAAGTTGGATATGTTTTGATAAGTAGGTGCGGGCTGTCCTAACCGGAAAATACTCGTCCGGCTCCGTTTCGACTTCAACTTCCGCTTCGCGCCAGCGCGGCGGCGTGACGACTTCGAGATCAATGTCAGGAAAACAACGTGCCAAAGCTCGCTCGCGCCCGCGCAGAGCCGGTGTCAAACTGGCGTGAGCGATACGCAGAACTCGAATCCGTTCTTTTGAACGCGGAATGAAATTATCAGCTAAAATTGCCGCTTTGCTTTCAGCCACTTCGGCGACCGGCGTGAAATTTTGTAATTGAAGCATAAATCGGTTGTTTCGGAGTTTATGCTGCTTTCTGCTGCATCCTAAACTGCGTATTAAGAGTTTGTTCAGAAACTTTCGCCGGGAGAAATGATGGCGCAACCTCGCTTAAAAATTGATTGATGCGCGTCGCAAACGCATTCCGGTCGAATTTTTCCGCGTGCCGCCGTAAGAATTTTCGATTCCACGACAAACTCTCGAATTCTTCGATACCGCGAGCTAATGAATCAATAGTTTGCTTTCCAAAAAACACGCCCGTTTTCCCATTGATTACCGTTTCGGTCGCGCCGCCTGCCTGATAAGCGATAACCGGTCTGCCGGAGGCGTTAATTTCGAGCGGAGTCATCCCGAAATCTTCCTCGCCCGGAAAGATCAGTGCGCGGCAGCGTCCGGCATATTTTGCCGTCACTTCATCGGATTGATGTCCGAGAAAATGAGTTTTCGGTCCGGCTAGTTTCTCAAGCCGACGGCGCGCCGTTCCATCGCCGATGATAACTAACGGGCGGTTGATTTTCTTGCAGGCTTCGATTGCCAGATCAATTCTTTTGTATGGCGCGAGGCGTGAAAGAATCAAATAATAATCTTCGTCCGGTTCGTCAATCGAAAATCTTTCGACATCAATCGGCGGCGGAATTACCACTGCTTCGCGCCCGTAACATTGTTTGATTCGCCCGGCAACAACATTCGAGTTAGCGATAAAATAATCGGGCTGGTTGGCGGCACGCAAATCCCAACGTTTCAACCCCGCCAGCAAGGTGGGGAGCAATTTTCGTTTCAAGCTGTCGAATTCCTCGCGCGCGGCATAATCTTCATACCGCCAAACCCATCGCATCGGCGCGTGACAGTAATTTATATGAACCGCGCCGCGCCGTTTTTTCACTCCTTTGGCAAAGCCTGAACTGCTGCTGAGAATCAGATCATAGTTTTTCAGATCAAGACTTTCGACCGCGAACGGATAAACCAAAAAGTATTTACGGCAGTTTTCGGCGGTCACCGGTAGACGCTGCATCCACGAAGTATGCACGGCGGAATTTTTCAGTTTCGGCGGCAGTTGACGGCGCAAATCAACCGTCGTATACATCGGCGAATTCGGAAACATTGAATGCAATTCTTCCGCTACGCGCTCGGCACCGCCCATCTGTATAAAATAATCGTGAACTAATGCAAGTTTCGTCATTTTTATAACCGCCTTTTCAACATTGATTAAAGATTTTCGTCAAACCGCGATTCGCTAATGTTCGGCAAGCAACAGCTTTCCCTTTTGTTCCGGCGGCTGACCATACTGCACAAAAAAGGCTTCCAATTCGTTAATAAATCTGTCTGCGTGAAGTCTCGACGCAACTACTTCTCTGCCGTTTGCAGCGAACATTCGGCGCATTTCAGGTTTCTGCCTGAGTGCAATCAATGCTTCTTTCAAAAGCTGTTCGTTACCGTAGGGAATCAGCCAGCCGTTCACTTGATGAGTAATCATTTCTTTAATGCCGCCGACGGTCGTAGCGATAACCGGCGTTCCGCTCGCCATCGCTTCGATTGCCACTATAACCAGTGCTTCACTTTTTGAATTAACGACCAGCACATCGAATGCCTGCATAACGGCGGCGACATCATTACGCAAACCGAGAAACTGCACGCGCTCTTTTAGTCCGAACTGCTCGACGTTTTTTTCCAGTTCCTGAAGGTAGAGGTGATCCTGATTAAACATCGGTGCGCCGACAATTAAAAGCGTTGATTCGGGCATTTGTTTCTGCGCTTGACCGAACGCGCGAATCAAACCGAGCTGTCCCTTGCGCGGCGTAATTAGACCGACAATTCCAACCACGAATCCGTTTTCGCTCAACCGCAGCTTTTCTCTGATTTCCCGCCGGGTCGCCGGATTAGGAGTAAATTTTTCGAGTTCGATGGCGTTTTCGACAATTCGTAAAGGGATATGTTTGCCGAACAAACGCAGAACGATGCCGCGAAAGTTATCGGCGACCGCCTGACAAGTTGAAACCAGATGCGTTCGCGTAGATAAAGCGACAAACCAGCGAATTGCCGTACTCAAAGGATGGCGCGGCATCTCGTCGTGCAAATGCCAAAAAATCGGAATGCCGGTTCCGACACTTGCCACCGATGCCACCAACCCGGCTCGGACACTGTTGGCGTGAATCAAGTTCGGATTTGCCGCCAGAATTTGACCGCGTAACTGTTTGATTGTTTGATAAAACGAAAAAACATACTTGATTAGAAAATCAATGCGAATCGTAAATCGAGCTTCTAATTGTTCGAGCGATTGACAGGCGATTCCAAGTTTATTGACTTCTACCGCTAAGGTGCCGGATGCCGGACAAACAACCAGCGGTTCAAAACGCTGTCGGTTCAGCTTTTTGAGCGCCAACAGCAAAATTCTTTCTGCGCCGCTGACGGTTCCCGTGTGATTGTAAAATAATATTTTCATCGTTTTTGTCTGGAAAATCCCGTCAGGATTGATTGTTAATTTCCCGGTTTGTGACCGGTATTTCTCTTCCGTTCACGGGGGCTTTAACAGTCGTTTGACAGGAAAATATGCCGAAGAAATTTTGGCGATAAAACGCAAAAGGTTATCGTTTGTGCCGAGCGGAACGCGCCACAATGAATGAAGCGAGTTATTGCCGTTCCAAACCGACCAGGCAGCTCGATAACCGCATTCAGCACTGATTTGCTCTATGATCTGATTGCAGTCGCCATACGGGTAGGCGAGAAAATCAACCGGTTGATTGATTGTTTCTTCCAGAATTTGTTTGGAAGCGATCAACTCATGGCGCGCCTCACTAAATGAAAGATCGGTTAAATGCCGATGCCATAATGTGTGCGAGCCAATAGTAATTAACGGATGCGCTGCCAAAATCGCTAAATCTTTGCCGGTTAAATAGCCCTTTTTACCGATAAAACCGGCAACCATAAAAATAGTGGCGGGCAAATTGTACTTTTCCAGAAGCGGCAGCGCGACGGATAAATTATCCTCGTAGCCGTCGTCGAAGGTAATCGCAATTAGACTTTTATTTACAGCTTCCGTCAGCAAACGACTTAAGGGAACAACCCGCTCAGATCGTTTTGCAAGCCACTTTAAATGTTGCTCAAAACACTCCGGCGTAATGTCGATATTCGATGGTAAAGACACTTTATGCGTACTTATAGTGTGGTAGACAATTGCTTTATGCATATTCCTTGTAACTCCAAGAAACTCATAAATCAGTGGCTTTTCCAGAAATTAAATCTTTTGTTTTAGATTGGTGAAAAAGGTGAAAATAAAAAGCTAAACCGCGTGGAATTTTTGATGTGGGATGAACTGATTTCAAAAAAATCTATTCTCGAAAGTTGAATAAAGTTAAACTACCCAGACAACTTTCAAGAATAGATTACGAAGTCTTTTAGCCGAGTTTGACCATTTTGGCGACCGACGGTACGCCTTTGTCGTCAATTATGAACATCATGTAATACCCCGGCGGCACCAGTGCGGCATCAGCCGGAGCGGTCACCTGTAGGGTCTTCTTGGAAGGAGAGATCGCAAGCGGAATTCGCCTTTGTTCAAAATTGACTGAGTGCGTAACCGAAGCCGGTCGCATTAAAACCACTTGTCTAATGTTTCTCGGATTTTCCGTTGTAATGGTGAAACTCTGCCGATAACCAATTGCTGAAGGAGTCGCAGTTATCGTCGGGCGAACAGCTAACGCGCCGCTGCCGTCGCTTTTAAATAAATATGGCGGTGAAAAAATCTCAATGTTTTCCAGAAATATTGATGATTTTTTCGAGTACTCAAAATCAAACGAAAATAAAAAACGGAAATTCCGCCCATTTTTCAATTATCGCTTGTGTTTACTTAGGGTAAGTCGTTACAAAAGGTAAAAATGTTTCATAGGGTTTCAAGTAATTCCATTGTTTATTGAGTTTATCTGATTTTTTCATTCCCGTTTTTCTTCCAATTTCCAGTTCAGTATTTCGGGAAGGACGAGACCGACCGAATCCCTCAGTTTTTCTTCGGAAAAATCGTATTCGCCGTGGAAGTTGATATGTCGCCGGGTGATGATCGAGCCTTCTTTGATTGCCTTGAGCAATTCATCTTTTTCAATTTTATCGGCTTTGGTAAGTTTATGAGTCAAGTAAAGGTAATTCCAACAAATGACCGAGTTTTCAATCAAACGGCGGCATTCGGCGGAAATATCCTGATCTTCTTTTTCAGCTTGGGTAATTTCCTGGCTGCTGCCAAAGGCAATGGCTTTGGCGAAGCGATGGGCGTGTTCGATCTTATTGAGCTGCTTTTCAATTGCTTGGCGGAGTTCGACATCATCAATGTAGCGCAGAATAAAGAGCGTTTTGATGATTTTGCCGAATTCCTTTAACGCCTGGTAAAGCGGATGCTGCTTTGAATAGGAATTGAGCCGTTTGAAAAGCTGCGAAGCGGTCGTGTGCTTGAGTTTGATGGTGGCGACAAATCTGAGAATATCGTCCCAATTGTCTTCGATGAGTTTCGTGTCAATATAAAGTTTCGGCAGAATCTTAAATCCAAGATTTTCATAAATTTTGCGTTTTTCAAACGAATAGAGGCGATGTTTTGAAAGTTGTTTCAGCCTGGGCGCAAAGGAAAAACCGAGCAAATGGGTGACACCGAAGACGATTTCGGTAAAACCGTGCGAATCGGTTGAGTGAATATCGCTTTTGATCACTTCATTATGGAGGAGTCCGTCAATGACATAAGCGGCTTCGCGTTCGGAGCTGCTGATGACGGTTGAGTAAAATAACAGATGCCGTTCATCAATAAAACTGTAAACCGCAACGCCTTTATTTTGTCCGAAGTATTTGAAAGAGTAATTGGCGTTTAATGACGGCACCGAAACCGCATATTTCTGACCGTCGCTCGAAGTATGAAGCCGGTCTTGGGAGCGGCGGAGCAAGTTGGCGTGAAGGAAAGTAGTTTTTCAGTGGCGTGGCAAGTGCTGCATCCTGCTTCGGAGTTGAAATCACCCAATCGCGGTCGGCGGTGAATTTCAAATGCGGATTGAGATGGCTTTTAAGTTGTTGATTGGTTTCCTGAAAAGCCCGGTGCAGAGTGTCCGACAAATTTGTTAAAATCGCCGGAAAACTGTCGGACTCTTGTAAATCGGCTTGTCCGAGTAATTCCGTCCGATGCTCCTGCCAGAACTCGCGGCTGATCAGATAGTCATCGAGCGAGCGGTACTTATGGGAATCGGAGAAATTAACCGTCCCCGATTTAATACCGACGGAAAGCTGTTGAAAAAGCAGCACTTTGTAAAGCGAAACGGGAAATTTTTCGCTGTCGAGGTTGAGAAAATCTTTTTGCTGCTTCGAGAGAAAGCCTTGCGGCGCGTTTTTCTCGATCTACCCGTCGCGCCGCTGAAAATGCTGTAAGGCATTGAACAAATCGGGCTGCACCTGCGTTTTATCAACCTGCAAACAGCGCACAATGTCGGCGGCGCGCTTTTGCAGTTTGAGCGATTGTTTTTGGAGAATATCGTAAAAATCCCCGGAGTTTCGGGCAGTGCCGGTTTCGGCGAGTAAAAGCCCGGTTTGTTGTTCGATTTGGCGGCGTTCGGATTCTTTGAACGACATCGCCGTTTCGATCAGGAGCAGTTTTTCCGCCGGGTTCGAGTCGTTTATTTTGAGGGTTTCTTCAATCGAAGCCAGCGTCGGCAGGACGCTTTCCTGTAACGATTGAAGAAACATATTGAATGTCCGGCGTTTTTCTTCGCGTTCAAGAAAATATTTGTCGCGCCAGGTTTGCGTTGCCGAGTTGATGGTCGTTTGGACGGATTGAAGAAATGAATCAACCAGCACATCCTGATAACGAAAGGTTTGAAAAGCGATGAAAGCCAGCAGATGCAAATACCGCGATTCATCGGCGCGGCGGGCGATCTGAAGAAGATCGGCTTTGAGAACGGTTTGCGCGTAATACCGCAGATTTTCCGCACTCAGATTCAGTTTGGCGATAACGGGTGAAAATTTTTGATAAAGTGTTTGCAGATGCTGCCAGTCATTGAGATTGGCTTTGATGTCGGACGGTTTGAGCGATTGCGAGGGCTGCTTGAGTAAAGTCAATAATGAACGGTTGTCGGCAGCTTCGCCGGCAGCGGATGATTTCGTCAGCAGCTTATCGAGAAGAAGTTTTTGCTCGGCAGTCACTGATTCGTTGATAATCCGGTTGAGTTCCGCCTTCCGGCGATTGACCTGTTCGGAAATCAGCGTCGCCAGCAGATTGTAGTTCGGTAAAACGATTCGCAGCGCGCGGCAGCGATTAACCGATTGGCGGAAAACTTCCGACGGTCGCCAGCCGTTTCGCACCCAACCGGCAATCTCATCTGTGAGTGTTTGGCGGTCAGTTGGTTGAAATTGACGCGCGCCGAAACATTCGGCGATTGCCTCTCTTTGGCGCAGCAAGGTTTGTTTGGATAATTCCAAAACTTCCGGTTTAGGCAGATCAAGTCGGGCGGCGACAAAGGCAAGATCATCGGCGCGAAATTGCGAGCTGAAAAAACGATGGCAGGCGCGGAAATATCCGCACTGAACGATCAAAGCGATTTTGCTCGACGGATGCCGCGAGGTTTCCAAAAGCGACCCGAGCGCCGCCGGCAGAGTCAGAAACTTTTTTCTGTTAAAACTATCGAACAATGGCGGCGTTTCATATTCTCTGATTTCAAGCGGGTGCAGAATGCGAATGACGGACATCGCTTCATCTCATTACAAAACAACTCTTTTGTCAATAGTAGGCAATTCAAAGTATAATAAAAACCGCAGCGAAAACGATTTCAAAAATGCTGCGCCGATTCTCGTAATGTCAAGAGTGATAAAAATGTCGACCGAAATAATTGAAACGATTGACCTAAATACCAAAAAATTTCTCACCGAATCTGAAATGAAAAAGTTTCTCGATGCCGCGCGACAGAGCCGCCACGGAGTTCGTAACTTTTGTCTGCTGCTGACGGCGTACCGGCACGGACTGCGGGTTTCCGAACTCGTTGATATTCGCTTTAATGATCTTGATCTGGAAACCGGCAGATTGTTTGTCCGTCGTC